>JAOJBP010000011.1 GCA_028228555.1 Candidatus Thioglobus sp.
TTTTAACAAAGAGGTAAAGTGAAGCTTTCAATCATAACAGTTGTACGGAACAATAAAGAGTTCATAAAAGATGCAATAGACTCAGTGCTAAATCAAACATATGAAAATATAGAGTACATCATCGTAGATGGCGCTAGTACAGATGGAACGGTGGAAATAGTAAGAAGTTATGGAGATAAGATAAGTGAGTTTATAAGTGAACCGGACAGTGGCTTATATGATGCCATGAATAAAGGGATAGGGTTGGCAACTGGTGATGTGGTAGGAATACTTAATAGTGATGATCTTTATATGGATGACAATGTCATACAAAGAGTTGTAAAAGAGTTTGAAGGGAGGGATGTTGATAGTGTGTATGCTGATTTAGTATTTGTAAAGCCTGGAAATTTGGACAAAACTGTACGATGCTATGATAGTAGTAGGTTTAATCTCTCGAAATTTGCCTATGGATGGATGCCTGCCCATCCTACTTTCTTTGTAAAAAAAGATATTTATGAAAAGCATGGCGTATTTAGAACTGATTTAAAGATTGCTGCTGATTTTGATATATTAATAAGATTCCTGCTCACTCATAAAATTAGTTATAGCTATATGCGAGAGGTTCTAGTTAAGATGAGGACTGGTGGCGTTAGTACATCTTTTAATAGTATTCGGATAATTAGTATAGAACAACTTCAAGTTTGTCGTGATAACGATATAGATACAAATATATTTAAAATACTTTTAAAATTTCCTGGCAAGATATTGGGATATTTTAAATAAAGGAGTGTAGAAAATGGACATCTTAAGAGGTATTACACCAAAAGTCTTTCAGTGGTCTTTTGATCAAGGTCATTTAAAAGAGGGTCATCAGATTATTGACAATATTAAAATTTAACCAGAGTTTATATAATTGAAATTATTAATTACAGGTGCAACAGGTTTTATTGGGCAGAGGCTTGTTGGAGCGATAGGTGCTAATATTAAAGTATTGTCTCGTGAAAAACAACCTGATTATGAGACTGTAGTTTGTGATCTGCAATCTGAGGTGATACCTAATAATGCGTTAGATGGGGTGAGCACAGTTTTTCATCTGGCTGGCTTTGCACATGATTTGCGTGATTCAACTAAAATTCAAAAGCTTTATCAAAAAGTTAATGTGGATGCAACAATACGATTGGCTAAGCTAGCTGTAAAGTCTAATGTCAAAAGGTTTATATTTGTTAGTAGTGTTAAGGCGGGTGGTGGTTCTAATTGTGGGATGTGTACAAGTGAAAAAGACCATGGCGATCCAAGGGGGGTTTATGGAAAGACCAAACGAGAGGCGGAATTAAAGTTATTGAAAATCGGCGAAGAATCCGGTATGCATGTATCTATCATTCGTCCCTCATTAGTTTACGGTCCGAACGTTAAGGGTAATCTGAAATTAATGTTGTTAGGCATTAAGAAAGGCTGGTTTCCGCCCTTGCCTGAGACGAGTAATAAAAGATCAATGATTCATGTAGATGATTTAGTTCGAGCAATCTTATTGGTAGCTGATGATGATCGTGCTAATGGAGAAATATTTATCGCAACAGACGGTACTCCACACTCTTCTCGTGATATTTATAACGCTATGCGTAGTGCGTTAGACAAGTCAATTTCAAAATGGAGCGTTCCAAAGAGTTTATTCGATATGGCATCCTTGGTAAATCCACGTATTAAATATAAACTCAATAAGCTGTTAGGTGATGAATGCTATTCTTCTGCTAAATTGGAAGCGCTAGGATTCAAAGCACAAAAGACATTAAAGGATATGAATGAAACGAGTTTTTGATTTATTTGCTGGTGCAATATTATTGTTATCGCTGGTGATTGTATTACTATTCATTGCTATTGCAATTCGACGAACATCTAAAGGGTCGGTGCTTTATTGGTCTGATAGAGTTGGTAAAAATAATAAATTTTTTAAAATGCCAAAGTTTAGATCAATGTTGACAGGCACTCCTGCTGTAGCAACCCACCTATTAGATAATCCAGATGCCTATTTATCTCCAATTGGCGGTTTTTTACGCTCAACTAGTTTAGATGAGTTGCCACAACTATTTTCAGTATTAAAGGGTGATATGAGCTTCGTAGGACCACGTCCTGCTCTTTATAATCAAGATGACTTAATCACTCTACGTACTCAGAAAGGTGTGGATAGGTTACTACCTGGTATTACAGGCTGGGCGCAAGTAAATGGACGAGATGAGCTTTCAATCCCTGATAAAGTTACTCTGGATGTGGAGTATATGAATCGTCAATCCTTTTGGTTTGATGTTAAAATTTTATGGATGACATTTTTGAAAGTGATTAAAAAAGACGGAGTCTCACATTGATTAACCAATTGTTTTCGCTTTGTATGGACCATTGACATTACGCAGTTGTTCACTATTTTGGTTTTAAACCGCAGCGTGAGATTCATGACATATTATATAAGGACAAAAGATGAAAATTTTAGTAACAGGTGGTGCGGGTTATATTGGCTCCCATACTTGTATTGAGCTGATTAAGGCCGGCTATGAAGTTGTTGTAGTTGATAATCTTTGTAACTCTTCATTAGAATCTTTGAAGCGTGTTGAGAAGTTGGCTAATAGTGATATTCCCTTTCATAAGGTGGATGTGCGTGATAAAGCTGAACTGTCTCAAGTATTTGAGCAATATTCAATTGATGGGGTGATTCACTTTGCAGGGCTTAAAGCTGTGGGTGAGTCAGTTGAGAAGCCTATTGAGTATTATGATACCAATGTAGGTGGTACTTTTATTCTAGCTGACGTGATGCGTGAGTTTAATTGCAGGACTTTTGTATTTAGCTCGTCTGCAACGGTATATGGCGATCCGCATACTGTACCGATTAAGGAAGATTTTCCATTGTCAGCAACTAATCCATATGGTCGATCAAAGCTAATGATTGAAGAGTTTTTTCAAGATGTGTTTGTTGCAGATGATAGTTGGCATATAGCACTACTTAGATACTTTAATCCTATTGGTGCACACAAAAGTGGATTAATTGGCGAAGAGCCAAACGGTATTCCTAATAACCTAATACCGTATATCTCACAAGTAGCAGTTGGAAAATTAAAAAAGCTTAGTATATTTGGTGGTGATTACGATACACCTGATGGAACAGGTGTTAGAGATTATATTCATGTGGTAGATTTAGCTAAAGGACATGTTAAGGCCTTGCAAGCATTAAAAGATAAGTCCCAAGTGCTAATAGTAAATTTAGGTACGGGTAATGGTTATTCAGTACTTGATATGGTAAAGGCTTTTGAAAAGGTTTCGGGTAAAAATATACCTTATCAAATCGTTGATAGAAGATTAGGTGATATAGCAATTTGCTATGCTAATTCAACTTTTGCTGCAGATAAACTTGATTGGAAGGCAGAATATGAACTTAATGTGATGTGTGAAGATACTTGGCGCTGGCAATCGCAGAATCCTGATGGATATTCAAAGCATAAGTAATGTTAAATTAGGTTGTTAGCTGCTCTATAGTCAATTAACAATCAACCAGTTGCTATCATTCCAACTTTGAAGATATCTCATTGCGCTAGTTTCTGATTTCCAACCACCTCTAAGCATAATTTTCTCAAGCGGAATGTTCTTGTCTAATAGGTCAAGTGCAGCGCCAACTCTAAATGAGTGACCTGATAGTTCTCCAATTTGATTCAGGCCAGCTTTATTTTGAAGACTTTTTAAAATATGATTAATTGATGCAGGTGTAAGAGAAGGGTTAGTAGATAGATTTCGTTTAAAGCTTCTAAGGATATAGCCACTGTCTTGGTCAATTGCTAGTGACCATTTTGAAATCATCTCAGATAGTTCACCAGATATTGTAATTATTTTCCCTTGATTGTACTGATCAGTTTTAGAGTGTCTCAGTAACAGTGCATGTTTATGATTACCGAGATGTTGCAGGTCTTCAAATTTAAATTGACAAATTTCAGAACGTCGACGCATGGTTTCATAACCAAGTTGTAAAAGCAGTTTGTTTCTGAGGCCGACAATATCATCAGAACAGGTATTTTTGAGTTTTGTCAGAATATCATAAGTTAGAGGTGTTGCTTGTTTTTGAGGTTTGCCAAATTTTCTTCTAAGTTTTTTAAAGGTTAGAATAACCACAGGTTCTTTTGTAGGGTTGGTACTTTTAGTGAGATTAAATATACTGCTAAGACTAGCTACTCGCCTTTGGATTGTTGCAACAGTAAGACTCTCGCCCATTTCTAGAATATAGTCTGCAAATTTATCTTCATGAATATTTAGTGGATCGTATTGATATTCCTGACACCAGTTGGAATAATGCATATAATCTGACCTATAAGATCTAATTGTATTGGGTGCATAAGCACCCTCTAAAGAAGAAAAGAAATTTTCGATTGTTAACATTATAATTTAATTATTGTCTCTAAAAGAGACATTATAAACTCTTTTTATGATATCTGGAAGACAAATTCGCGCTGCAAGAGCTTTGCTTGGTTGGAGCGGGCAAAAACTAGCTGATAAATGTGGTATTAGTCTCAAGACATTGAGAAGGTATGAGCCACAAAATGGAGTTCCTGCTGGGAGTGCTAAAGTTTTGGAGTCTATTGAGTCTGTACTGAAAGGTTACGGAATTGTTTTTACTGGCGACCCTATTAAAGCCCCAGGTGTGATACTAAATCTAAAAGATTAACTATATACTGTTTCGCCTTTTTTGCAATTCAAGTAATTCTCCAAGTGTCTTAGAAAACTGCCTCTCATCCGCGGTTCGATAACGCTGAATTAAACTTAACTTTTGAGTATCAGGTATTGCAGCATCTTTTATTTGTTGAATGCGTGGCTCTAAATCTTTGAGGATAAGTTGAACCTGTGTATCTTTAGCAAGACTATGGAGGAGCTTATCAAAGTATTTTTGTAGAGAATGGGATGATATTTTATGAGCACCTTCTACAATTTCTTCGATAGATAATGATATATCTTCATCAGGATCATCTCCTGCAAAGGTAATTTTAATTCCAATATTTTTTGATTGATCAGTTTCTCGAGAGATAAAGTCATACAAGTTAAGGCTTTCATTAGTACATTTTTTAATAATATAGTTGGTGGTAATAGGCATGTTGTCTTCTACGTAGATCCATCCAGAGACATCACTAAGATTTTGACGATCGATCTCATCTATGATGGTCATTTTCTTTACAAATGTGCCAGGATCGAGATGCCAATTTTCGGAATAGGCATCGCGTACTGCTTGAATCAGTTTTTCACTACTATTGTCAAGACTTTTGATTGACTCTTCTGGATGTCCTGCCTCACTACTGACCAGATCAAACATGGCGTTTTCTCTATTTTGAATGCGCATGAGTCTTACAGAACACTCGGCCATTTTTGTAATAAGCATTTTTTCAATGGATGTTTATGGGTCAAAATCAACTATTAAATTTTCAATAGTCTCATCAAATAATGACTGCTCATTGACATTTAACCAGCTCCTTGCGGTGAGGCCGTGAGTGATTGAATTGCGACTGGAGATGGCTTTACCCTTGTTGGTTTTTGGGCCGCCACTGTGTTTAGTTTTGCTTGTCATGGTATTAATGCTAAAATGAACTATTATCTAATTTTAACTGAATTTTAAAAATATCACATGAATATAAAATATACCTTTTTACGAAACAAACTGACTACTGATAAATGCCCTTATCGTCTTTAAAAAATCCCCTTCCAAGCCAGCTAAATTAAATAACAATATCCAAAATCAGTATCAAAGGAGTCAATGTTAATTAAATAATTTTTTTCTGATTTTTATAAGTAGATGCCTCACTCTTTATTTGCTTTTTATGTTGAATTTGTTTATACTACGTTTAAACATTAGGAGTTGGTTATGGGCGAAGTATTGTTAGATATTAAAAAATGGGGTAACAGCCTTGGTATGCGCTTGCCTAGCGCAGTGGCTAAAGCGGCACATCTACATTTAGATCAAAAAGTTAGTTTAAGTGTTGAGCATGGTAAGATTATTATCTCGCCAATAAAAAATAAATTTATTACCCTGGAGCAGCGTCTTAGTTGCTTCGAGCCTGAAACTCACGGCAAAGAAGTTATGCAAGAAGATGAGTATCTCGGCGCTGAAAAATGGTAAATTGGGTACCTTCAAGACGAGATATTATTTGGATTGATTGCTCGCCACAAACGGGCAAAGAGATGCGTAACCTTCATCCTTTCTTGGTTTTGTCGCCAAAAGCATTTAATGATAAAACTTCATTAGTATTGGGATTGCCAATGACGACTGCAAGTTATAACAAAACCAATCCTTTTGCAGTAGACATAGGCAAGGTAAAAAAACAAGGCAAGAGTCATAATGCTTATGTTTTATGCCATCAAGTAAAGTCTTTTGATTGGAGGGCTAGAGGTGCGTCTAAACATCCAATGGCACAACTTGAAAAATCTAAATTTGAACAAGCTTGTGCAATACTAAATCAGATTATTGATATCCGGTAATTAAGTATTATGCCTAAGTCTGCCAAAGGAATTTCGTTTTGATGTGTCTGAAGTGGAGATAATGTAAGTGAATTGGGATACTGTTTGTTATGAAACAAAGCTTAGTTCAATTGACAAAAAAGTTATTTTGGAAAAGGCAGTTTTTAAATCCATATGCTTTTAACGATTAATAAGGATTAGTTAACAATGATAAATAAAGTAATAAATCTTTCAAGAATCTACAAGCAACTAATTATGCTGTTGGTTGATTCTGTCGTGCTTGTATCGATACTACTAGCCTCATTTTCAATTCGTCTTGGATATTGGTATTTTCCACAGGATGATTTGATCTGGGTGGTATTTGGCGCACCGGTTGTTGCTAGTATTATCTTTGTGCGATTTGGCTTGTATCGTGCGGTGATTCGCTATATTGGCTTTAAGGCTTTGTGGACTGTAGTGCAGGCGGTGAGTTTGTATGCACTAGTCTGGGGTGTGGTTGGCTTTATGGTGGCGGTGGACGGTATTCCTCGTTCTGTTATATTGATCAATTGGATGTTGTCTTTGTTAGCTATTGGCGGGGTGCGGATTGCTGCGCGCTTTTTACTTAGTAATAATGTTAAGTTGTCAATTTTAAATTTTGAATTTAATGGCAATGGCAATGGCAATAGTAACGAGCGTAGAGTTTTAGTATATGGTGCGGGTGATGCCGGCGTTCAGTTGATTGGGGCACTAGCGCACTCTGATGAATATCACCCGGTTGGATTAATTGACGACTCTAAAGAGCTACAAGGGCAGTATATTAGCGGGTTAAGTGTTTACTCTGTAGATGCTATTGAGAAGCTTATTATTAAGCTTAAGGTGGATGAGATACTGATTGCTATGCCCAGCGCTTCTCGTGCTAAACGGCTTGCTATTATTGGTACATTAGAACCTTATCCAGTACATGTACGTATGCTACCTGGTGTAACCGAATTGGCACAGGGTAAGGTCAGTGTTGGTGATTTGCGTGAGGTAAGTATTAAGGACTTGCTTGGGCGTGATTTGGTAGAGGCTAATAAAGATTTATTGGGTAAAAATATTACCGATAAGGTGGTGGTGGTGACAGGTGCTGGTGGCTCGATTGGATCAGAGCTTTGCAGGCAGATAGTATTCTTAGAGCCTAAGGCACTAATTTTGTTTGAGATGAGTGAGTTAGCGCTTTATACCATTGAAAATGAGCTGTCTAATATTGGTATCTATTCACTGGATATTTATCCGATATTGGGTAGTGTTAATAATAAAGTCAGGCTTGATAACGTGTTTAAACAATTTGATGTAGACACGATCTATCATGCAGCAGCGTATAAGCACGTACCAATGGTGGAGTTTAATAATACCGAAGGGGTGAATAACAATATATTTGGCACGCTTAATTGTGCACAAGCCGCCATTGATGCCAATGTAGAAACTTTTGTACTAATATCTACCGATAAGGCCGTGCGCCCAACCAATACCATGGGTGCGACCAAGCGCAGTGCTGAGTTGGTGTTGCAAGCTTTATCTGCTAATCAGACAGGTACAAAATTTAGCATGGTGCGCTTTGGCAATGTACTTGGCTCTAGTGGTTCTGTTATCCCACTATTTAAACAACAAATTAAAGCCGGCGGACCAATCACGGTCACTGATAAAGATATTATTCGTTATTTTATGACCATATCAGAAGCTGTGGAGCTAGTGATTCAAGCGGGCGCTATGGGAACAGGGGGTGATGTATTTGTATTGGATATGGGTGAACCTGTTCGAATTCAAGATCTAGCCAAGAAGATGATTCGTTTAAGTGGGCTTGAGGTAAAAGATAATGCACACCCTAATGGTGATATTCAGATTAAATATACCGGCTTGCGAGCTGGCGAGAAGCTGTATGAAGAGCTGCTGATTGGCGATAACGTAAGTGAAACAGATAATCCACTGATTATGCGCGCACAAGAAGAGATGCTAGCTTGGAATGAGCTAAAGCCAGTATTAGATGAACTCTATGGTGCAATCGAGAGTTGTGATCATGAGAAGCTGCGTAAGCTTTTAATTCAAATTGTGCCAGATTTTAAGCCACAGTGCCATATCAGTGATGTTTTGTATGAGTTAAAAATCGACAGCGTTTAGCTATCTAAACTATCTATATTAGCAACATTTTTATCAAGTCTCTAATAAAATAGATCCTTATTTTTTAATCTAAATATTTATTATGAAAGATTATCCTGCTACCACTACTGATTCATTATTCCAAACTGCCATAGAGTGGGCATCTTTTCCAGGTGATTGGATTATTTCAACGCTTGCCAATATGGATATAGGTGCTTATTTAGGTTTTGTTGAGTCAGATGTCGATGGCGTTCTTTCAATTGCTATATCGGTAGTTTTAACCCCTCTAATCATCTTTTTGCTTATCTACCCTTTTAAAAATCTGGTTGATGTGATTTTGCACTGCATGAGACACGAGCTAAAAAAAGATAGAATTAAGTGCAAAACCGGATTTGTTGTCTTGGCTTTGTTCTTGTCTGCCTTGGCAGTTAAGCAGTATCCAATTGATCCGTGGATTCAAAATGCCTTGTTTGCTGCTTTTATCGCTTCATGGTTATTGTGGGTTTCACAGGGTAGATGGTTGAATAAGTAGTATCTCGCCCCTATATAATCTAATTAGGAATTAAAATAATTTCAAAGACCTGTAAAAATGCAGGTTTTTTAACAATTAACAGAGGCTCATGGGCCAATTTAAGGAGAAAAAATGACAATTAAAAAAGATGTGGTAGTTGAAATGCATTACACCCTAAAAAATGATGCTGGTGAAGTCATTGATACATCAAAAGGCAAAGAGCCTATGCCATTTATTCAAGGCCACGGCAATATTATTCCTGGCTTAGAAAAAGCGCTTGAAGGGTTGAAAGTTGGCGAGACTTGCGATGTTTCTGTGGCACCTGAAGATGCATATGGCGCCCATCATGAAGAGGGTATTCAAGAAATTCCAAAGGATGCTTTACAAGGAATTGATAACCTAGAAATAGGTATGGAGCTGCAGTCTCAAGATGAGCAGGGCAATCCATTTATCGTCCACGTTGAAAAGATCAACGAAGAGACGGTTACGATTAATGCTAATCACCCTCTAGCTGGTGAAACACTGCACTTTAACGTTAGTATCGTGAATGTTAGAGAGGCTACAAAAGATGAGTTAGAGCATGGCCACGTTCATTCAGGATCTTGTTCGCATTAGTTAGTTTAAGCGTCGTACAATGAATCAAGATCACTCTTGTGTATTGTGCGACTCTAAAGATACTGAGCTTTATTATTCAAATGAAAATTCGAGCTACTTACGTTGCTCAACGTGTGAATTAGTATTTTTACCAAAGCGTTTTCATTTAAATAATACTGACGAAAAATCTCGTTACGATTTACATCAAAATAATCCAGAAGATGAGCATTATCGTGCGTTTTTGTCTCAGGTGTTTAATCCCGTTATAGATTGCATTAATCCAGGCGCCACAGGCTTAGACTTTGGTTGTGGCCCAGGGCCGACTTTATCACTCATGTTTGAAGAAAAAGGCTATTTGGTCGATTTGTTTGACAAACACTTCGCCAATAATCCTGATATCTTTAATAATCAATATGATTTTATCATGGCCACAGAAGTGGCAGAGCACCTAGATGAGCCTGGAAAAGAGCTAAGCCGTTTGTTTAAGCTTTTAAACCCAGGCGGTGTGCTAGCATTAATGACAGGCATACTAAGCCAAGAGGTTGATTTTTCAACTTGGCATTACAAGAATGACCCGACGCACATATGCTTTTTTAGCAAAAAAACAATGAATCACCTTGCCAAAAAATGGAATGCACGCATTAAATTTTATGACAAAGATGTTGTCTTATTTTTTAAATAAACCAGCTAGCTAAATATTTAAATAGCAGCTTTATCTAAATTTTCAACATAAAAATGTCCATAGTAGCGAATCCCTTCAGCTTGATGTGATCTGAAAATACCTGCCACTTTACCGCGAGCAGCCTCTGTTAGAGCCGGAACACTGACAATTGCATGACCCGCTTTTAAGCCTTTTTTGACCCGATTTAAATATTTTAATTCTTCACCTTGTGAAATAAACTGCCACTTTCGAATCAGCTTGGTCATTAATCCATGGCTGCGTCCATCTGGATCAAGAAACTTTAACCCTTCTTTGCCAAATGATTGGTCAATATCAGCACTGTCAAATCCAGCTTGTAATAATTCACAGCAGACTTCATCAGCCTCCATTTTACTATCTACGATAGCAACAACACGATTAGTCGGATATGCCTCAAAGTTTTTTTTTGGTATGAGCTAACATTTTGCATCTCCTCTTTTGTTTAAAATTCTCCAATGAATTAATCATTGAATGATATTTAATATACGCCTTATTGGCTTGCCTTAAAAATACTATAAGCACAACTATTGTTAGGCAATCAGGCGTATAGTAATAAAAGTTAATTATTTTTTATTAAAATTTCAATGAAAAAAATCTGGATTTTTATCGCTCTAAGTGGTGCATTAGCAGTTATTATGGGTGCCATGGTAGCGCACATGTTAAAAGATATTTTAGAGGTTAAAGATATTGCTAGAATTCAAACAGGAGCTACTTATCAAATGTATCACACATTAATGATAGCCATACTGGCGGGGCTTTACCAATTCAAACCGCTTAAAATCATCCAGCAAAGTGCGTGGATATTTTTATTAGGCATTATTTTGTTTTCTGGTAGTTTATATTTATATTCCTTTACTCACTACCATCCTTTAGTATTTTTAACGCCAATAGGTGGAATATTGTTAATTGTTGGCTGGTTAAACCTAATTAGAATGGGGTTTGTTAATTTAAGATTTTAATTAGCTAAAAAACCCAATAAAAAAAAGCCTGCATTTGCAGGCTTTTTTTATTGTTACTTGTTTTTGACTGGGCTTAGAAAGAACCTTCTTTAGCACCTTCAATAATAGCATTCATTTTTTCAGCCACATCTGTTGCAGGACCTAGCGCAGAATCTGGCAAATTCATAGCCTTCATAACGTCAACATTCATACTGATCATTCTAATCTTACCATCTTTGCCTTCCACCACAGCAATTCGACAAGGCAAAATCACTGCGTATCTATCATCAATATCGGCAATCTTGCCAGCCGTTGCTGCATCACAAATATTATGAATGGTTAAATGACGATATGGCTTGCCCGTTACATTGGCAATTTGTTCACTTAATGGAAACATAGCCACATGCAAAATTGATTCATTAGTCGCCATCGATTTGATCGATTCATCCACTTCAGGACCTGTAATACCTTCATTCACTTCGGTTACTTGCACCATTTGCAAGAACATGTCTGGTGTAATTTTAGCTGGCTCATCATTGGCTAGCGTATCAACAGTGTCCTGCATAGTGTTACCTGCGGCTTTGGCAGCGTCCATGGGATTAAAGTTTTGATTCTGCCAATTACGATTATTATTAAACGGGCCAAAAGAGTTTGAACCCGTATTAAAACCAAATGGCTGAGAGCCGGTATTAAAACTAAAAGGGCGAGAATTATTAAAAGGACTAAAGTTATTGTTGTTATTCCACGGCGCATTTGAACCGTTATTATTAGAAAATGGGTTATAGTAATTGCCATTGGAATTATTCCAAGGGCTCCAATTTTGTGCATGAGCAATTCCCATACTAAGTGCGCTTGTTAAGGCTATAACCGTTGCTAATTTTTTCATATTTTTCTCCTTTTGACTTTATTATGATAAACTTTAAGTATAGCATTAACAAATGCTATATGTGATAATGAACCGTAACTATTTCAATAATAAATCCTAATGTTAAAACAAATTTTAAGTATTACCGCTTTATTCGCGTCCCTTAATTCTCAGGCAGATATCGACATCATTGATGGCAATAAAATGCTAGAATCTGTTAATCAACAAATTATTAATATCAATACTGCAGAGCTAGACAAAATTTTGAATGAAGATCCAAATGTTGTCTTGATTGATGTGCGTACACCTTCCGAGCTTAAAGTTACAGGTACCATTAATCGCGGTCAAAATATTAATATTGTGCGCGGCTGGTTGGAGTTTCAAATTGCTGATCATGTCACTTCTAAAGATACACCGATCATTGTTTATTGTGGACGCAACCTTCGCTCACCACTCGCCGCTAAAACTTTAGAAAACATGGGTTATACCAATGTTAAGAATTACTCTGACGGATTTTTTGCCTGGCAAGATGAGCTAAATCCTGTCAGTATGAGCGATCATGAGCCAAGTAATATTTTGTATAGATTGCCAGAAGAGGTGGCAGAAAATGTCTATTCTGCTATTGGAGCCCCTCAGCCATACACTTATGAGAATGCATATCATAACAACAATCTTTCCTTTATCGTAACCACCGATGGTGTTTTATTATTTAATGCTGGTGGTAGCTATTTAGTGGCTAAAGCCATGCATGAAGAGATCAAAAAAGTGACGGATCAGAAAGTTAAATACGTTGTTTTAGAAAATTCACAAGGTCATGCAATCTTGGGCTCTAACTACTGGAAGGAGCAGGGCGCAATTATTGTCGCTCATGTAGAAGCCGACAAAGAGATTAAACTTAAAGGTGCGGATATTTATGCTCGTGCCTTAAGAGTGCAAAAAGACAAATCAATTGGCACCAAAATTGTACGTCCAGATCTTACTTTTGAAGAAAAGCTCAATCTACCAATGGGCAACACCAAGATTGAGTTAATGCACATTGGTGCTTCACACTCTCCAGATGATATTCAATTGTGGCTGCCAGATCAAAAGTTATTGATTAGTGGCGATACAGCCTTTAATGAGCGCATGCTTCCAATATTCCCGCATACCAATGCTGCCGCTTGGATTGAAACTTGGGACAAAATCGAAGCACTAGAGCCAACGATTATTATTCCTGGCCATGGCGCACCAACGGACTTAGCAACTATTACTAAATTTACCAAAGATTATTTAGTTTATATGCATACGCAAGTTCAAAAAGTGCTGGATGAAGATGGTGACTTATACGAAGCTTATAATATTGACCAGTCGATGTTTAGAGATCGTGGAACTTACAGAGAATTACACAAACAAAACGCTGAGCGCATATTTAAGCAAATGGAGTTTGAATAGCATCCAGCACAACCTAATATCCGGGAGAGAGTAATGGTTAAATTTAGAGCTTTATTAACATTAATCTTATTAAGCGTTCTGCATACAGGTGCCCACGGGCTTGAACCTGGAAAGGTTATTGGTGGGCAGCAATCTACTTTGCCTGCCTGGTTTAAAGATAGCTTTTTAGATATTGCCGAAGATGTTGAAGAGGCTAAAGATGAAGACAAGCATCTAATGCTCTATATGCATCTTTCTGGCTGTCCTTATTGTTATAAGATGGTTGAAGAGGGCTTTAAAAATACTGAAAATACTCAAATTATTAAAGATAATTTTGAGGTAGTGGCGATTAATATTCGTGGAAACAAGGAAGTCTCTTTAAGTGAAGATCTAACCATGACAGAAGAAGAGGTTAGAAATCATTACAAGGTAAATTTCACTCCAACAATAGTTTTTCTTGATCAAGACAACAAGTTGGTATACAAAGTAAATGGCTATCGTTCTCCAGAGTACTTTAAGCATGTACTTAATTTTGTTAAGGATAAATCTTATCAAAAGACTACATTGGCACAATTTATTAAAAACCAGAGTCGCCAGAAAAGATATGAGTTTAGATCGCATAATAGCTTTCAAAACATAACAGACCTTAGCCTTAAAAGGGAAAAACCGCTCTTAGTTCTATTTGAGGATCAATATTGTGTTTTATGCGATCAACTGCATGATGGTCATTTCAAAAATCCAGACATTTTAAAAGAAATGGCTTTGTTTGATATAGTTCGACTAGATGCAGAATCTGACCAAGCAATGATTGATGTTGATGGTAATAAAACAACACCTAGAGAATATGCAAAAAAACTCGGTTTAAATTATCGACCGGGTATTGTAATGTTTGATTATGGTAAGGAATTGATGCGCATAGATGCACTGCTATATAGTTATCATTTTGCTGGACATCTGCGTTATATTGGCGAACGACATTACCAGCAGTATCCAGAAAGTGTGTTTGATTATTTACGCGTTTATAGGCAAAAAATCCTTGATTCAGGCCAAGATATCGATATTTCAAAATAATCAGAATTAACTATTTTTTCTCCAGACTAGAGCTCGATTATTGGCCGGCATTTCAATATCGTCAGTTAGTATTAGATTGTACAGCTTGGCAAGCTCATCTAGCTTTTCAAAATCACGGATTGCACTAAGTGGGTTGTTATCTTTTAGCCATAAGTCAAAATCTGCGTTACTCTGGCTGGTGTATTGGCCATTATAGTTAAAGGGTCCATAAAGAATAAACACACCATCTTTTTCTAGTGTTTGCCCAACACCTTTGAAAAAATTAAGCACCATCTCCCAGCTCATGATATGAACAGTATTGGCAGAATAAATAGCCTGATACTTCTCTTCAGGCCAATTTAAATCTACATTGAGCTCTAGTGCTTTAGGTGTGTTGGCCAAATGAGCATCATCAATCCAAGCGTCAACACTTGGTAAATACATAGTCTGATCACTAGCTTGCCAAGAAAGGTGTTGAAGCTCTTTAGCAAAATACACACAGTGCTGCCCGGTGCCACTGCCTACTTCTAGTACCGATTTTGCATTTAATAACAAAGGTTTGATCACTTTCAAAATAGGATGTTTGTTTTGATCGCACGCAGCTGAATATTGTTTCATGGCTAGTTAGTTTTGTAAGGGTTGTGAGTATTTACTTGTTTAATATAATGAGCAACATGCTCAGATTCTTGAGTACAAAAGTGTTTAATTGGCTCTTTAAATGTTTCATCTCTGATCCAATGTGCCGATTGAGTGAGCGTAGGTAAAAACCCACGAGAAACTTTGTGTTCACCTTGAGCACCGGGCTCAAAAACCTGCAATTTGTGTTTAATCGCGTATTCAATGCCTTGGTAATAACACGCCTCAAAATGCAGATGATCTACTTGCTCAGAACAGCCCCAATGGCGCCCATATAAATGAGTATCGCTTTTAAACATTAAAGAGCCAGCAACACACTCACCGTTAAAATCTGCTAAAAATAATAATATTTGATCGGGTAAGGATTTGGCAATAGATTTGAAAAAACTAAGATTAAGTGTTGGTATTCCGCTTTTTTCAAGGAAAGTTTGGTTATAAAAATTTGAGAAATTTTGCCAATCAGTCTCTGAAGCGCTATTTCCATCAAGTTTTCGAATAACAACACCTTGTTTTTGCACCTTGGATCGCTCTTGGCGTATATTTTTGCGCTTTTTTGGCTTTAAACTAGCCAAAAACTCATCAAAATTAGCATAATCATCATTTTTCCAATGAAATTGGCAGTCATTTCGGATAAAAAGCTGTTTTTCCTTAAAAAACTCAATCTCATTTTTAGGAAAAAGACAATGAAAGCTACTGGCTTTAATTTTTTCGCAAATTTTGAATATGGCGTCCAAAAGCACTGGAAAAACAAGTTTTTCGTCTCTTTTCTTGGCTAAAAACCTGACACCACTTGCCGGTGTATAGGGAATGGCTGAAGTAAGCTTTGGATAATAATTTAGCCCGTATTTTTCGTACGCATTGTGCCACACATGGTCAAACACGAAATCACCATAATTATTGTATTTTTCGTACAAGATGGCTGCACCTAATAACTGATCATTTTCAGTAACAATAACATGCCTAGGAATCCAGCCGTATTTTTCACCAACGCAGTTAAACTCTTCCAGTGCATTTAAGAATTCATGCTTACAAAAAGGGTTGTTATCGGGAATGAGCGCATTCCACTGCGCGCAATCAACATCACTTATATGATCTACAATTTGAACCTTCATTTAAGCGCCAATTAGTTGTAAATAATTATGATAACGTTGCATATGAATAGCACCTTCTTCTACCGCAGTTTTGATGGCACATTTTGGCTCGTTAATATGGGCGCAATTTCTAAATTTACATTGACCAATAAAAGGCTTAAACTCTCTAAAGCCACTCAAAATCTCTTTATCCGTTAGCTCATCTAGCTGGAACTCGCGAATACCAGGAGAATCAATCAAATCACCCCCTGAGGGGATATGATAAAGCGTGGTATTGGTGGTAGTATGCTTACCAAGTTTGCTCTTGGTGGATATTTCATTAACTCGCAAGTTTAGATCTGGGATTAACTCATTAATTAGTGAAGATTTTCCCACGCCTGATTGGCCTAAAAAAATGTGAGTCTTGTCATTTAGTTGAGCCTTAAATTCAGCAATATTAGTTTGCTCTTTGACACTCAAATAGTGCACCGAATATCCGATTGATTCATACATGGAAAAATCGTACATCACTTGCTCAAAATTATCAGATAATTCGATTTTATTAACCACGATATTAATCGGCAAATTGGCATTTTCAGCCACCACCAAATATCGATCAATCAGCTCAAACTGATAATGTGGCTCAATCGCTACCACCAGCCATAGCTCATCAATATTAGCAGCAATAAGTTTTTGCGATCGGGTGAGTGAATTATCGCGCTTGAGTAGGGCGGTAACCACACCTTCGTTGTTATCCGTCGTTTGAAAAACCACCTGATCGCCCGCAACAGAAAGCTCTATATTGCGCCGACCTGTACATTGGAATAACTCACCAGATTCACTCTCAACCAACAAGCGCTGACCATAGCGAGTGATCACCAAGCCAGTTTGTGCATGGCTGGTGTCTATCTCAAGTTCGTCCTGATCATCCGCAGCGCGATTAGCCCTAGCAATTCGCTCGGTTTGAATTTTTTCGATGCGCCATTTTTGGCGCCGTGTTAGACTCAATTATTCCTAAAATTTGTAATATTTTTTATTTAAATAATCCAACACCGCTTTTTCCTCATCTGGGAACCAGCCAAGATTAAAGTTTGAAGTGCACATGCTTACCTGACGACTTAAATCAGACAATGTGGCCATCTTGGAGCTATCACGTGTGTAAAAGGCATCATCATGTGTAACCATATGGCACTCAACACAAGATTCTTCGTGCAATTCCTTGCCTTCTTCATTGGCAATTGCAAAGTTGCTAATAAGTAATGTTGCAGCTAGCAAAGGTATTTTCATTATATTCTCCGTTATTCTTTGTAGTAAAGTATACCGCTTATTTTTCAAAAAAGAAAAACTCAGTATTTAAAAATTCAGTGGTATCTTCGATATCTTGCGCATTCCAATCCAGTTGAAAATGATCGCTACAGGCTGATACCATAAGGCTTACTTCTATTTTGCTAGTCATTTCATTCCAGCCTAAACTTTGATACGGTGTGTGGTGGCATTTAGCACAGCTTTCATCATATAGTAGTTTGCCATCAGCAATATTGGCTACTGCCCAGCCAAGGCTAGGCAACAAACATAAACTTAAAAGGCTAGTTTTCACTCGCTTTTAAGTGATTAATACGAATCGTAGCACTTGGATGCGAATCATGAAAAGCTGAATACAGCTTATCCGGGGTTAAAGTCGATGCATTGTCACGATAAAGCTTCACCAAGCTTGAAATTAAATCATCTGCATGGGTGTGTTTAGCAGCAAAAGCATCCGCCTCAAATTCGTGCTTGCGAGAGAGTGCATTACTAATTGGCGAGATAAAAAAGCTAAACACAGGCAAGGTTAGCATAAATAAAATCAGCGCCGTATGGTTAGAGGCGGTTTCAATACCCAAACCATTAAAAAACCATAATTGGTTAATAAGATAACCCAACAATGCCAAACCCAATAAAGAAATAGCAAAAGAAGAGATCATATGCTTGCGGATATGCTTGTGATGAAAATGCCCTAACTCATGCGCTAGAATCGCCTCTACTTCTTTGTCTTCCATACCTTCAAGTAGTGTGTCAAAAAACACAATACGTTTGTTCTTGCCAATACCGGTAAAGTATGCATTGCCATGTGATGAGCGCTTAGAACCATCCATCACAAAAACACCATCACTCTTAAAGCCAGTACGAGTTAGTAAACTGTCAATCTTTGCTTTTAGTTCAAGATTATCAAGTGCTTTAAATTTGTTAAAAATAGGAGCGATATAAGTTGGGTATAGCCAAAACATCAAAAGCGAGAAGCTTGTTAATACTAGCCAAACATAAGCCCACCAAAACTCACCCATTTCGTTCATTAGCCATAAAATAGCACCAATAAGTGGCACACCGATAACCAGCATTAGTGCAAGCTCTTTAGCTAAGTCTGTCATAAAGGTGGTTGGTGTCATTTTATTAAAGCCAAATTTAGCTTCTAAACCAAAAGTGCGATAAATACTAAAAGGCAGATCAATCAAACTTCCAATGAACATCAAGCTTAATACAAAGCCAACGCCTTGATAAAGCGTATCACTTGTTTGCGCTAGCCAAAAAGCATCAAGCGCGTTTAGCCCACCACCCAAAGTCCAACCAAGTAATAACATCGTTGAAAAGATCACCTCAAAATGATTAACAGTAAGCTTAGCTTGCGTATATTGTGCTGCTTTTTGATGTTGATCCAGTGTGATTTTTTCTTGGAATTCAACCGGCACTGCGTCGAATGATTTGGCCACTGCCTTATTTTGGCGTACGTTTAGCCACAATAGTGTAATGACATAACTAAGTGTGGCCATTAGAAAAATCAAAGTAAATAAGTTAAATTTCATATCTCTC
>JAOJBP010000012.1 GCA_028228555.1 Candidatus Thioglobus sp.
CACCATCTCTTTAATCATAACTTGATCAATTCTTGCTTGTATCATTAACATTCCACCACTCAAAATCAAAGGCCAACTATCTTTTAGTAAATCAATAGCAACATCCTTATGAAACTTCCATTTTGGAAGTGACAATGATTTTTTCAGATAAAAATAGATAAACCCACAAGCCAATACAAAACTATCAAAAACTATAACCATAGCAAAATATTCTAACGGGGCTTCATTCAGTATAAGTGCTACTTTTACAATACTAGTTATTAAAAGAGATATGATATTCACATAAACTACATATTTACTCATAACTTTTGATTGGAAGTAAAAATCTACAACATTAAAACTTTGAAATATCGTAGCAGATGCTATGATAAATACCAATGTATTTGTATAGCTATCATTTGATGTAAAGTTAACTGCAATAGTCAAAATACCCAGGACTCCAAAAGCCCCAATAAGTTTTAGCCAAAAAGCAGTTCCAATAAGCTCATTCTTTCTATTTTCATCTTTGACAAGTTCTCGCACGATAATTCCATCAAGTCCAAGAGTTGCAATAACTGTAAAAAGTCCTACAAAACCTTGAGCATAAGAAAAAAGTCCAAACTGCTCAGGACCCAGATAACGAGCCACCCAAATACCTACAAAAAGACCAACTACCATACGGAGTATTTTTTCTCCAAAAAGCCACGAGGTGTTTTTGAAGTACCTCATAAAGCCTTGATGGCTTTTTAATGCTTTTAGTCTTCGCATTAAAAAGTTAATCATTATTAAACAAATCTCTTGTATAAACCTTAGCTTTAACATCTTGTAATTCATCGACCATTCTATTGGCAACAATCACATCACTTATTTGCTTAAAACCCTCTAAATTATCAATTATTTTTGAGTGGAAGAATTCATTCTCACCCTGTTCTGTGAGTGCTGGCTCGTAAATAACCACTTCAACACCTTTGGCTTTAATGCGTTTCATGATACCTTGAATGCTTGATGCTCTAAAGTTATCAGAACCTGTCTTCATAATTAGTCTATGAACGCCAACAACCTTAGGTTGTTTGGCAATGATAGAGTCTGCGATAAAGTCTTTACGCATCGCATTCGCATCAACAATGGCACTAATGAGTGCATTAGGTACATCTGCATAATTGGCTTTGAGCTGTTTAGTGTCTTTTGGTAAGCAGTATCCACCATAGCCGAATGAAGGGTTGTTGTAGTGTGATCCAATTCTTGGATCAAGACCTACGCCTTCGATGATTTGTTTTGAGTTTAGATTGTGTGTTTCTGCGTATGAGTCTAACTCGTTAAAGTATGCCACTCGCATAGCTAAATAAGTATTACTAAAAAGCTTAACCGCCTCTGCCTCAGTAGAATCAGTAAATAAGACGTCTATATCTTCTTTAATAGCACCTTCTTGGAGAAGGTCTGCAAATACACGAGCTCTATCTGATTGTTCACCAACAATGATGCGTGATGGGTGCAGGTTGTCATGTAGTGCTAGACCCTCTCTTAAAAACTCTGGTGAGAAGATAATGTTATCGCAATTAAATTTCTCTTTAATACTTTGAGTGTATCCAACCGGTACGGTTGACTTGATGATCATCACTGCATTAGGATTAATATTAATAACATCTTGGATAACTGACTCAATAGAGGTGGTATTAAAATAGTTATTTTGAGTATCGTAATCAGTCGGTGTGGCGATGATGACAAAGTCAGCATTTTTGTAGGCTAATTCTTTATCTAGAGTGGCAGTAAAGTTAAGATTTTTATTAACTAGGAAATCTTCAATTTCTTTATCCACAATGGGAGAGATTTTGTTGTTAAGTTGTTCTATCTTCTCAGAGATAATATCAAGCGCAATGACTTCATGATGTTGAGATAAAAGCATGGCATTAGAAAGACCGACGTAGCCTGTGCCGGCTATCGCTATTTTCATAATTTATCCTGATTAAAATACCATTTATAGGTTTTTTTAAGGCCTTCTTCTAAATCAATACTGTATTTCCAGCCCATGTTTGATAAACGCGATACGTCAATTAGTTTGCGTGGCGAGCCATCAGGTTTGGTTGTATCAAAAGTTAAGTTACCTTTAAATCCAACAACTTCTTTCATAGTTTCTGCCATTTCTCTAATGGTTACATCTTTTCCAGTACCGACATTGATATGCGATAGCATTGGCTTTGTGTTAGCTTGGTAAGTTTGCTCATCTAATTCCAATACAAATAGGGAGGCTTCTGCCATATCATCTACATACAAAAACTCACGCATAGCTTTACCTGTACCCCACACTACTACTTCAGCATCGTTATTAACTTTTGCCTCATGAAAACGACGCATGAGTGCAGGAATAACATGTGAATTTTCCGGATGAAAGTTATCATTAATACCATAAAGGTTGGTTGGCATAACTGAACGGAAATCTGTACCGTGTTGACGGTTGTACGATTCACAGAGTTTAATGCCCGCTATTTTAGCTAGTGCATAAGGCTCATTGGTTGGTTCTAATACATCTGTAAGTAGTGCATCTTCGCACATGGGCTGCTCGACTGCTTTAGGATAAATACAAGTACTGCCTAAAAATAGTAGACGTTTAACCTTACTCTCATAAGCCGAGTTAATAATATTAGCCTCTATCATCATGTTTTGATAAATAAAATCCGCAGGATAAGTATTATTCGCATGAATGCCACCTACTTTTGCTGCGGCTAAAATAACGTAGTCTGGTTTTTCTTGTTTGAAGAAATATTGCACTTGCGCTTGATTACAAAGATCTAACTCTTTATGCGTGCGCATAAGTAGATTGGTGAAGCCTCTTGACTCTAATTGTCTAACAATGGCCGAGCCGACTAAGCCACGATGCCCTGCAATATAAATTTTATCTTTAAGATCCATGTCTAAATCAATTACTCGTTAAAGTCTGGCGCTTTAAAGCCGTGCTCTTTCACTAAAGAATCACGCTTGGCAATATTAATGTCATTTTCCATCATTTCATGCACCATCTCTTCTAAAGTGATTTTTGGCTCCCAGCCTAGTTTCTCTTTAGCTTTAGATGGATCGCCCAATAATGTTTCCACTTCTGTTGGTCGGAAATAGCGTTTTTCAACGGCTACGATTAAATTACCTGTTTCAGTATCGTAACCTTTCTCATCCATACCTTCACCTTCCCATCGGATTGTTTTGCCTAGGTGACCCCATGCGAAGTTGACGAAATCACGTACTGAATACTGTACGCCTGTGGCAATACAAAAATCATCTGGCTCATCTTGTTGTAGCATTAACCATTGCATTTCTACGTAGTCTTTGGCATGACCCCAATCGCGCTTAGCATCCATATTACCTAGGTACACAGTTTCTTGCAGGCCTAGTGAGATACGTGCTAATGCTCTGGTGATTTTGCGGGTTACGAAGGTTTCTCCACGTACTGGAGATTCGTGATTAAACAAGATGCCGTTACAAGCATACATGCCATAAGCTTCACGATAATTAATGGTTATCCAATAAGCATATAGCTTGGCTGCTGCGTAGGGAGAGCGTGGGTAAAAAGGGGTAGTCTCTTTTTGTGGGGTTTCTTGCACTTCGCCATATAGCTCTGAGGTAGAGGCTTGATAGTAGCGGGTTTTTTTCTCAAGACCTGAAATGCGAATGGCTTCTAGTACGCGTAGCGCACCTAGACCAACTGTGTCTGCTGTGTATTCAGGAGTTTCGAATGAGACTGCAACATGGGATTGTGCACCAAGGTTGTATATTTCATCAGGTTGGATTTGTTGAATGATACGTACTAAACTCATTGAATCAGACAGATCTCCATAGTGGAGTATAAGCTTACAGTTAGCTTCATGAGGGTCTTGGTATAAATGATCAATACGATCTGTGTTGAATGATGAAGAGCGGCGCTTAATGCCGTGCACTTCGTAACCCTTATCTAGTAGAAATTCTGCTAGGTAGGCGCCGTCTTGGCCTGTGATGCCGGTGATTAATGCTACTTTATTACTCATAATTAATTTCCAAAAATATTCTATAAATTTTATATGTTAGTTGATTTTAATCTATTGTTTAATTTTTAATACGCCCATACATATCTTCAAATCTAATTATATCATCTTCACCTAAATAAGCGCCACTTTGAACTTCAATAATTTCTAGTGGCTCATTGGTTGCATTCTCCAGGCCATGGGTAACGCCTAGTGGGATATAGGTAGATTCGCCTTTGTTAAGATTGAATGTTTGCTCGCCATTAATGACTGTGGCTGTGCCACTCACCACCACCCAATGCTCTGCACGCTTATGGTGCATTTGTAATGAGAGCTTAGCACCAGGTTTAACGTGTAATCTTTTTACTTGGAAGTGTTCACCCGATTCAATAGAGTCATACCAGCCCCAAGGGCGATAAACTTTACGGTGTGCACTGCTCTCACACCGGCCACTGGCTTGTAAGGATTCAACAATACTCTTTACTTCTTGAGCTTTGTCTTGGGTGGCAATAAAGGTGGCATCAGGCGTGTCTATAATAATTAGATTGTCTACACCTATGGCTGCGACCATATGATGATCAGCATTAATGTAAGTATTAGTAGTACCTTGAGTGATGACATCACCTTTGATAACATTACCTTGACTATCTTTTGTACCGATATCATATAGTGCTGGCCAAGCGCCAATATCGTTCCATTGTGCATCCAGTGGCACAACTACAACATTGTTGGATTTTTCCATAAGAGCGTAGTCAATAGAATCAGATGGAGATGACTCAAAGGCTTGTTTTTCTAGACGAATAAAGTCTAGGTCTTGTACGGCATTATTAACAGCGTTATTAACTGATGTAACAATATCAGGTGAGTGCGTTGTAAGCTCGTTAATAAAGGTATGTGCCTGAAACATGAACATGCCAGAGTTCCATAGATAACTACCCTGCTCTAAGTAAACTTCTGCAGTTTTTAAATCTGGCTTTTCAACAAATTCTTCAACTTTGTATGCGCCATTATTATTCTCTTCTGATGATTTAATATAGCCATAGCCAGTATTTGCATCCGTTGGCACAATTCCAAAAGTGGCTAACTTGCCACTTTGTGCTTGTTGGCTTGCTATATCAATTGCTTTATGAAAAGCATCAACATCTTGAATGACATGATCGGCCGATAAAATTAGTAGTGTCGAATCCTCTGAGTCTCTTAATGATTGTAGTGCTGCAGCAGCTATTGCAGGTGCTGTATTTCTGCCAACAGGCTCCAATAATATTGTTGGATTTTTAATACCAATTTGTTGACACTGCTCAGCCACTAAGAAACGATGATCGGAATTACAAACAATAATCGGATCTGCAAGGTTATCTAAACCATTTAAGCGCAGAATAGTTTCTTGAAGCATGGTGTTATCACCCGCTAAAGGCAAATATTGCTTAGGGTATTGCTTGCGTGATAATGGCCAAAGGCGTGTACCTGAGCCACCTGAAAGAATAACGGGAATTACTTGCATTTAAGATCCATAATTAATAATTTAGTAAATAACATTTTTAATAATTAGCTATATTTGTCAAGATTTATTAAAGATGATAATGGCTATTATCAAATATAAAGGCATTGAAATTTTGCTGACTAATCATTAAATCCCAATATCCAGCTAAGCTTTTCTTCAATTTCTTGCATTTTATTTTGGCTGAGCCTAGTTAATAATTCTGATGTAATTTTACGAGTGTCAATTGCTCGAATATAATCACAAATAATATCTGAATCCTGATTAAGCTGGCCATTTTTTAGCACCCGAACACGAAGAAAGGTGTTATCTTTTAAAAGTGTTGTTAATGGTAGAATGTTAACCGTTGTATGATTAATGCTATTCAACGAATCAGACTGAATGATTAAAACTGGACGAATTTTACCAATTTCAGTACCCTTGGAAGGGTTAAGATTGGCTAGATAAACGCCACCTCTAACAAGATCCATCAATCTTTCCAAGAATCCAAAAGATGCCCATCATCTAAAGAATCAAAAACTTCAAGTAGCGCTTTATCCATCCCTCTAGTTTCAAGTGAAGACGCTTGCATTTTCTTAACCATTTTTTTATCTTTTAATTGCTTTTGATACATCTGAATTGCCTTGCGTATTAGTGCACTTTTTGAAAGATTCTGATCGGATGCCATTTTACCAATTTGATCAAAAAAATCATCTTGAGTTTTTAAAGTAATCGTCTTCATAATATTTTTTGTAATTAAAAAAGTAATCCTATTGTAATACTTCTTAGGTCATTTAGGTTGATTTTTTCCACTTTAAGCTTTCATTTTTAACTGTCCGATATTATCGTACACTTCACTACCCTCTTGTTTTAGCTTGAATTTTAGATCAGACCAGCATCTTCTAGGATTAATCGTACAACGGCTACCGCACTGCAAACCCTTAAATGTTGGTTATCAGTAACAATAAATATAAAAGGGTTATTTTAGACTAATATTCATGCAAAAAAAAAAAGCGTTTTTAAATAGTTTAATTTGGCTTATATTAATATTTAAGGGTAAATAGTCGTAAACATTAAGCAGCCGAAGTCGCACGTAGGCGACTATTTCGGCTGCTTAATGTTTTTAACATCTACCACTAAAATAAATTGTCGGCTTTTTGACAGACGAAAAAAAAGGACCTCCTTCGGAAGTCCTTATAGAATATGGTGGGGCGTGAGCGATTTGAACGCTCGACCAGCGGATTAAAAGTCCGATGCTCTACCAACTGAGCTAACGCCCCATATTAGTTTTTCAACACTCAGTGCGAAAAGTGAAATTATACATTATCTCTATTTAAAAACAATCAAAAATCAGCCTTTATTTACTATTTCTTTCAAGGATTTCCCTGGCTTAAAAAATGGTACGTATTTTTCATCTACCTGTGTTCTTTCACTGGTTTTTGGATTGATACCTTGACGTGCTTTTCGATGTTTTTTTAAAAATCCACCAAATCCTCTAATCTCAACACCCTCGCCCGATACAATAGATTGAGTAATGCTCTCTATGATCAAATCAACTGCTAATTTAACATCAGACTTAGGTAAGCTGGTATTTTCTGTTAAGTTTTGAACTAGGTCGGTTTTCTTCATAATTTCACCATAAAAAAAGGCCGCTTTGTATTCCTACTCAGCGGCCTTTTTAATCATCGAGATTTACTTATCTTTTGCTTGCTTAAGTAAGTCACCTAATGTTGAGCCTGCTACTTCATCAGAAGACTGCTTATTGTAGTCTGCCATAGCTGCTTGCTCTTCAACTGAGTTCTTAGCTTTAACACTAACAGAAACATTGCGAGATCTTCTATCAACATTCATAATTACAACTTCAATTTCTTGACCTGTTTTTAGGACTGTTGTAGCATCTTCAACGCGCTCTTGTGAAATTTCACCCGCTTTTAAGTAACCAGTAATATCTTCAGCTAAGCTGATAACTGCACCACGTGGATCAACTTCCATGATAGTACCTTTAACGATAGTACCTTTCTTGTTAGCAGATGCATATTGCATAAAGTCATCTTCAGCTAATTGCTTAATACCTAATGAAATACGTTCTTTCTCAGCATCGATATTTAGAATAACAACTTCTAATTCTTGACCTTTAGAGTAGCTTGATACTAATTCTTCAGCAGATTGCTTATCCCAAGAGATATCAGCTAAGTGAATTAGGCCGTCAATACCGCCTTGTAAACCAACAAATAAACCGAAGTCAGTGATTGACTTAACATTAACGATAATCTTGTCGCCTTTGTTTTGAGTTGCTTCAAATGCTTCCCAAGGGTTTTCTAATGCTTGCTTCATTGATAATGAAATACGGTGCTTAGATTCTTGTACATCTAAGATAACGACATCAACTTCTTGACCTAGTTTAACAATCTTAGAAGGACGAGCGTTTGCGTTTGTCCAATCCATTTCTGAAACGTGAACCAAACCTTCAACGCCGTCTTCAATACGTACAAATGCTCCGTAGTCAGTAAGATTAGAAACAGTACCTGTAACTTTCTTACCAATTGGTAAGCGATCTGAAATACTATCCCAAGGACTAGCAGAAAGCTGCTTAAGGCCTAATGATACGCGCATCTTCTCTTTATCGTAGTTAAGAACCTTAACCTTGATCTTGTCGCCAATTGTTAGCTTCTCAGATGGGTGGTTAACACGCGTCCAAGAGATATCTGTAATATGTAGTAAACCATCAACGCCACCAAGATCAACAAATGCACCGTAGTCAGCCAAGTTTTTGACGATACCGTCAATTTCTTTGCCTTCTTCAAGTGTTTCAAGTAATGCTTCGCGATCTGCTGAGTTAGCTTCCTGCATAACTGCTTTTCTAGAAATAACGATGTTGTTTCTAACTTCGTCCATTTTGATAACGATTGCTTCAATTTCTTGACCTGTCAGGTAAGAGAAATCTTTAACTGGGCGAACATCAACTAATGAGCCAGGTAAGAATGCCTTAACAAGGCCAATATCAACAGTCAAACCACCTTTAACAGCGCCAGTTACAATACCAGTAACTGTTTCTTTAGAATTCATTGCTGTTTCTAAAGACTTCCAAAGCTTGATACGTTTAGCATCAGCGTATGACAACAGTGTATTACCCAGGCCATCGTCGATTGATTTAAGAGCGACTTCTACAATATCGCCTTCTGCAACCTCAATTTCACCTTTTGGATTTTTAAATTCGTCTAGAGAGATAAATCCCTCTGATTTTAGTCCAACGTTTACAATCGCTTTTTCGCGATTAAGACTAATTACAGTACCCATTAATAAGGCACCTACTTTTACGTTTTGTTGTTCTACGCTATTTTCAAACAGCTCAGCAAATGATTCTGACATATTTTCTTCTTTTGATATTGACCGGTAATTCTTTAGGCTATTTACGGTTTACGCCTAATGCATATCGGGTTAGTTTATTTATAAAGCTTAACCGCTTAAGCTTTAACCAATTCGCTCACTTGAGCGATTACCTCTCTCAATGATAACTCAGTGGTATCAATGATGAGAGCATCTTTTGCAGGTTTTAAAGGAGCATGCTTGCGCGAACTATCTCGCGCATCTCGCGCCTCAACCTCTGCTAAGATTTGCGACATTATACCCTTATGACCTTGTGCTTGCAATTGTTTTAAGCGCCTATTAGCACGCTCTTCACTATCTGCAGTTAGGTAAACTTTAAAGGCGGCTTCTTTAAAAACTACCGTGCCCATATCGCGACCATCAGCCACCAAGCCAGGTAGTGTAGCAAAGTCTTGTTGACGCTTTAGTAAGGCACTACGCACAACACCAATTGAAGCAATTTTTGATGCCATTTCGCCCGTTGCTTCTAATCGCAATTCTTTAGAAACATCTTGTCCATCAAGATAAACACTCACTAATTCACTATTTGCTTGAGTTTTAAACGCTAAATCTAGATGGGTGGCTATTTTTACCAAGGCTGGTTCATCACTAATATCAACACTTCTACTTTCTACAGCCAAAGCAAAGGCGCGATATATAGCACCTGAGTCAAGTAGATTCCAGCCTAGTTGTTGTGCTATAACTCGCGCAACAGTGCCTTTACCAACGCCACTTGGGCCGTCAATGGTTAGAACAGGTGCACTCATTTAGCTTCAGGGCACAGCCCAAGACTACTTACTCGATAAAAATACATCATATTTTTACCTCAGGTCGCATATGCGGGAACAATAAAACATCTCGAATCGATGGTGAATCTGTAAATAGCATCACTAATCGATCGATGCCGATACCTTCGCCTGCTGTTGGCGGCATGCCGTATTCTAGTGCACGAATATAGTCTGAATCATAGTGCATGGCTTCGTCATCACCAGCATCTTTTTCAGCCACTTGTGCTTTAAAGCGCTCAGCTTGATCTTGTGCATCATTAAGCTCAGAAAAGCCATTAGCAATTTCACGTCCACCAATAAACAACTCGAAGCGATCAGTGATAAATGGATTGTCGTCATTGCGCCTTGCAAGTGGTGAAACTTCAGTAGGATATTGGGTAATAAATGTCGGCTGCATGAGCCTTTCTTCAACCGTTTTTTCAAATATTTCGATTTGAATTTTGCCCAAACCCCAGCCGTCTTTAACCTGAATGCCTAATTTTTCAGCAGTGGCTTTAGCATTGCCCTCATTTAAATCTTCAGGCTTAAAGGTTGGATTGTGTGCAAGAATTGAATCAAACACGCTGATACGATTAAATGACTTCGAAAAATCAAAGTCATCGCCCTGATAATGAATTGTGTCACTGCCACAAACGTCCATAGCAATTCCGCGAAATAGCTTTTCAGTCAGATCCATAAGATCATGATAAGTAGCATAAGCTTGGTAAAACTCAATCATGGTAAATTCTGGATTATGGCGAGTTGATAAACCTTCATTTCTAAAATTACGATTAATTTCAAACACCCTATCCATGCCACCAACCACCAAACGCTTTAAGTATAGCTCAGGTGCAATGCGTAAAAACATCGGCATATCTAGTGCATTGTGGTGCGTCTCAAACGGTTTGGCAGTAGCGCCACCAGGGATAGTTTGTAACATGGGTGTTTCAACTTCCATGAAATCTGCTTCATTAAAGAAATTACGAATGTAAGTCACAATTGCACTTCGGCGCTTAAAAGCATCCCTTGCTTGCTCATTGGTAATTAAATCTACATAACGCTGACGATATCTGGTTTCTTGATCAGATAAGCCGTGAAATTTTTCAGGCAATGGTCTTAATGATTTTGTCAGTAGCTTGATACTATCAACACGAACTGAAAGCTCGCCTACGTTGGTTTTAAACAAAGTACCCGTTGTTGCTAAAATGTCACCAATATCCCATTTTTTAAATTGTTCGTTGTAAAAGCCTTCGGGCAATTCGTCGCGAGTGACAAATATTTGGATGCTCCCGCTAGAGTCTTGAATAGAGGCGAAACTTGCTTTACCCATGACACGCTTAAGCATCATGCGGCCTGCAATCGAAACTTTGATAAATTTCTCTTCTAGATCTTCTTTAGAAAATTGATTGTACTCATCGGCTAGATTTTGTGCCAAATGCTCAGGTTTAAAATCATTGACAAATGGATTGCCTGATTTTCTTAATAGATCTAGTTTTGATTTTCTTTCAGAAATTAACTTGTTATCGTCTTGATTGCTCATAAGGTTTATTGGGGTGTTTTTTGCTCTAATTCTTGTTGTGCAAGTGATTTGGCTTTGGTTAAATCCTGCTCTGCTTGGGTTATTTTGCCCATACGCTTTAGTAAAGTGCCACGATTATAATAGGCTTGATAAAAATTTGCATCCAATTCAATGGCTTTATTTAAGTCGTACAGTGCTAAATCATCTTTAGCGGCTTTAATATAGGCATTTCCACGATTATAAATAGCTGCTATATAATCTGCATCTAAACTAATTGCCTGTGAATAAGCGTTAATAGCTTGATCACTTTGCTCTAGACGATCATAACAATTACCTAGATTATTAAAAGCACCGCTATCGGTTTTTTTGAGTGCGATGGCTTGTTCAAAATATTCAACTGCAGAGCTAAAATTTTCTTTTTCTTGTTCTAAATAGGCCAGGCAAAAATAAGCCTCAGCACTATTTGGGTTAGCTTTAATGGCATTCGACATACTTTCAATTGCTAAATCATTATTGCCTTGCAATTGATGAAGATTTCCCAAGCTAAGATGTGCGTTAGCTTTAAGAGCTTCATCTGCATCTGTATGATTAATCAGTCCATTCCATGCTTGAATAGCCAATGAAAGATCACCATTTTTCTGGTGTGTGTAGGCGCTAACCATTAAATCACTTAGTTGTTTTTCTGTATTCATATTAAGCTGATGATTAATTTTCTAGCATTATTATTAGCGTGATGCTCATATAAATATAATCCTTGAAATTTTCCCAAAGCAAGAGATCCCTGAACTATAGGAATGGTTTTCTGCTCGCCTGTAAATATTGAGCGAATATGGCCAGACATATCAAAATCGCCCTCACCAAAATGACGATAATCTGGGCTAGCATCAGGAATATACTTTTGAAAATAATCTTCAATATCTAGCAACAAATTAGCGTCTTCATTGCCCGTGATCATTAGTGATGCTGATGTATGAGCAACAAACACATGGCACAATTGAGACTTAGTGGATTTAATCAGCTCATTTATCTGGGCGGTAATATCAACAGCGCCACGACCATTGGTCGTAACAATTAACTCATGTTGACTCACTTTAATAAATCCTTAGCTTTTTTTGTGTCAACCACTTCAATGTCCTTAGCGGGTTTTTTGCCCAGGGTCTTAATAAAGAAAAACATTCCAAGTGCTAAAAATACAAATGGTGCATACCATAACAAATATGTATTTTTATTTATTGGCGGTTTAAATACTACAAAATCGCCATAGCGATCTGTCATATATTTGCGAATGTTGTCATCTGTTTGATTGTCAACAATAAGTTCACGTACTTTTTCACGCAAATCTTTGGCAAGTCCGGCATTTGAGCCGCCAATACTTTGCCCTTGGCAAACTGGACAGCGAATTTCATCAACTAAACTGCGATACCTTTGCTGATGCACCTCATTAGTAAGGTTATTTGCCTCGATACTTTCAGCGTAAACAGGCTGAAATGTCAACAACATAATACACAGGCTAACTCTTTTAAATAGAGCCGTTGTTTGGGTAAAATTTCGCATACGCTATTCATGAACGATAAAACCTCGATTTTACACTTTCCAAGGAAAATAAAAGAAGCACCATGCCATTAATTACACTTGACAATATTTCTTTAAGTTTTTCAGACAAGCCTATTCTTAACGAGGTAAGCTCAACAATCCTTAAAGGTGACAAAATCGCACTAATTGGTCGAAATGGTGAAGGAAAATCCACCTTTATGCGTATTTTGGCTGGCTCGATTGAGCCAGATGATGGCAAGCTTAAAATTAAAAATGGCATAAAAATAAGCTATTTAGAGCAAACACCGCCTGAAGATAACGACAAAACTCTTTTCAATATTGTCTCTGAAGGCTTGGGGGATGTTGGTGATACGATTGCCAAATATCAGCATTTCATTAATTTGGGTGAAGTTGATAAGGCTGGTGACTTTCAACAGAAAATTGACCAGCTCGATGGCTGGCAATACTTACACAAAATCGAGGCTATTCTTAATCGATTTTCACTAAATCCGCAAACCTCGCTTGCCACTTTATCAGGCGGCTGGAGGCGACGAGTGATGTTGGCGCGTGCCTTGATTCAAGAGCCTGATGTACTATTACTAGACGAGCCAACAAACCATATGGACATTACTGCCATTTTGGACTTGGAACGCATGCTAAAGGAATATCATGGAACCTTGGTAATTATTAGCCATGACCGCTCATTTATTGCCGGCATTGTAAATAAAGTGTTTGACCTAGATCGAGGACATTTAAGTGTCTTTGAATGTGACTATAAAGCTTACGTTAAACGTAAAGATGAGCAGCTACATGCAGAAGAAATTGCGAATGCTCGCTTTGATAAAAAACTAGCCCAAGAAGAAGTTTGGATTCGCCAAGGTATTAAAGCCCGCCGTACCCGAAATGAAGGTAGGGTTCGGTCTTTAGAGTCTATGCGAAAATCTTTTACTGATCGTCGTGCGAAAAAAGGTAATGTCAAAATTCATGCTTTAGAAGATGAAAATAGAGCCTCTAAGGTTGTATTTGAGGTGAAAAAAATCTCCTATGAAATAGCAGGCTTGGAGCTGGTTAAAGACTTTTCAATGTTGGTTCTCAAAGGAGAGAAAATTGGCATCATTGGTGGCAATGGTAGTGGTAAATCTACATTTATCAAACTCCTACTTGACGAGTTGCATCCAACTAAGGGCACGATACGCCGTTCTAAAACCATTCAACTCGCCTATTTTGACCAAATGCGAGACAACCTTGATCCAAACATGAAAGCCATGGATTTTGTCTCTGGCGGTCGTGAACATATTGAAATTGGCGGAAAGAGCAAACATATTATTGGCTATTTACGTCAATTTTTGTTCACTGGAAAGCAGGCAATGGCACCTATTAGAATGTTTTCTGGTGGTGAAAAAAATCGACTCATGCTTGCTAAAATTTTGTCTCAACCTGCTAATTTACTAGTGCTCGATGAGCCTACAAATGATTTGGATGTGGAAACGTTAGAGCTTTTAGAAGAGATGTTAGTTGATTACAATGGTACTTTAATTTTAATCTCTCATGATAGAACTTTTTTAAACAATGTGGTTGGCTCAACAGTTGTTCTAGATGGTGATGGTGTTATTAATCAATATGCTGGTGGCTATGATGATTATCTTAGCCAAAAGCAAGATAAGGTTGAAGCTCAAAAAACAAAGCCCGGTTCCAAACCAAAGCCAACTTCTGAAAAAGTAGCTGGCACTAATAACAAAAAACTCACTTATAAGCAACAACAAGCGCTTAAAAAATTACCTGGAAAAATTGAGAAAGCTGAAATAGAAATTGGCGAGATCCAAATGCAGCTTTCAGATCCAGAATTTTTCCAAACAGATGAATCACAAGATGCACTGATTCGCCTAGCCAGATTAGAAGCTGACTTAAGCCGTTATTTTGAAAAATGGGAAGAACTTGAATGAGTAAAAATATCCCACTTATTGTTGATTTAGATCATACGTTAATCAACACCGACTTACTTTTTGAATCTTCCAAAGGTGTTCTGAGGCAACAACCTTGGCTAATTTTCTTGTATCCATTTTGGTTTTTTCAAGGCAAGGGCTATTTAAAAGACCAATTGGTAAGACGCTTTACAATGGATGTTTCTACTTTGCCTTATATTCAAGATACTATTGATTATATTAATGAGCGAAAGAAACAAGGCTCAACCATTATTCTTGCAACTGCCTCTCACAAAGATTATGCCTTTGCTGTTGCTAAGTATATTGGCTTATTTGACGATGTTATGGCAAGCAATGCGGACTTCAACCTATCTTCACACAACAAAGCAGATAAGCTTGTAGAGAGATTTGGCCATAAAGGGTTTGATTATATGGGTGATCATATGCGTGATATGCCTGTTTGGGAGGCGTCAAATTTATCAATTTTAGTGAATGTTACTGATAAGATTATTAATCGCACTGAGCATTTAAATACGCTACTTATTTCTAGGAAATAATCATGATTCAAGCCTGGATATTCTTAATATTGGCCATCGTCTTAGAGGTTGCCGGCACAACTGCTATGAAGTTCTCAGATGGCTTTAGCAAGCTACTACCCTCAGTATTGATCTTTGTTTGTTATGCCTTGTCTTTTGTTGCCCTAACTTTTGCCTTGAAAAAATTTGAAATGGGTATTGCCTATGCAATTTGGGCGGGCATTGGGACAGTGCTAATTACTGTTATTGGTATTATGTATTTCGAAGAGTCTTCTAATTTGCTAAAATTTTTTAGTATTCTTTTGATTATGATTGGCGTTATTGGCTTACACTTAAGTGGCAATAATTCCTAGCAATCTCTAGCTTTCTAGTACGTAAGACAAGCTACCTAATAATAAATAAATGATAGTGGTAACTACAAGAGTTGCAGCGATCACGCGTGCCATCTTTAAGTTTTTTCCCAAGACTTTATTGCTAACGAACCATACGCAGTAACCAATAACAAAAGCAATAATTAAAAGACGAATTAGAAACATGAGATCTACCTAGATGAATTAAGTGTTTCAACTATTTTAGTCGCTAATGCTAAGTTAATACCATTGACTTTCTGAATTTCACCAATCGAGGCTTGTTTTAACTCTTCAAGCCCGCCAAAATAATTAAGCAATGCAGAGCGCCTAAGCTTACCAACTCCCTTAATTGACTCCAGAGGAGAGATGGTTCGATTTTTAGAGCGCTTAAGGCGGTGATTTTTAATTGCAAAACGATGCGATTCATCTCGAATATGATTAACCAGCATGAGAGCTGGATCTTGAGGTGCTAAGTTAATCTTGTTTACTTGGCCATTATCAACCGTGATTAGAGTTTCCAGTCCTGCTTTACGGTTTTCACCCTTAGCAACACCTACTAGCTGGATCTCATCAATACCGATAGAATCCATCACCATAATTGCTTGGTTAAGCTGGCCTAGGCCGCCGTCAATAAACACCAAATCAGGCAACGGCTGATTATCTTTTAACAATTTTGAATAACGCCTATAAACCACTTGATTCATTGCAGCATAATCATCGCCTGGGGTAATATTTTTAATATCAAACTGGCGATATTTACTTACCTTTGGCACGCCCTTTTCAAATACAACACATGATGCTGTGGTTGCCTCACCCATCATATGACTAATATCAAAACACTCCATATATTCGGGTAATTTTTTTAAATTTAAAACACTTTGTAAATGAACCAAAGTTGATTTTTTTCTAAATCTGGCCAATAAGTTCTGATTAAGATTTTCTTTAACCGTTAAATTAGCAATTGACAAATAGTGCTTTTTATCTTTACTTGGTGTGTCAATAACATGAGTATTAAGCGCAGTTGAAATTATTTTCTTATCTAATAATTTATGGCTTACGAGTAATTGTTTGGGTGTGTCTTTACCCAGATAATACAAGGGCAAAAAAGCACATAAAACTACTTCAACTGATTGATGATTTGAATTTTTGGGCAGAATAAACTCCTGCCCTACTTGCTTACCTGAACGAATAAATAGCACCTCAATAGCATTGACGCCATCTTGCTGAAAAGCAGAGATCACATCCATATCGGCTGTTGAGCTTGAAGAATGCTGCTCTTGGATTTTTCTTAAATCAATGAGTTGGTCACGCAAGCGAGCGGCTAGCTCAAATTCTTGATTAATCGAAGCCGTTTGCATTTTTTTCGAAATTTTCTCTAAGGTTTGCTTACCCTTTCCCCCTAGAAATAAAGACATCATCTTGACATCTTGCTGATAATCTTCATCATCAATATGTCCAACACAAGGCGCACTGCACAAGCCGATTTGATACTCCAAACAGGCTCTTGATCTAGATCGATAAGTGGCGTTAGTGCACTGTCTAACTTTGAATATTTTCTTTAATAGATTTAAAGAGTCTCGCACCACATGAGCTGATGGATACGGTCCAAAATACTGGTTTTTTTGTTGTTTTGCGCCTCTAAAAAAACTTACTCTTGGATGTTTGTCGTTGCTAATAGCGATATAAGGGTAGCTCTTTGAATCTTTGAGCAAGATATTGTATCTTGGCATGTGTTGCTTAATAAGTTCTGCTTCGAGTAGT
>JAOJBP010000013.1 GCA_028228555.1 Candidatus Thioglobus sp.
ATTTTTTTGAGCAAAAAAAGCTTGCTATAATTTAAATTTGCTTGCTAAATTAGAAGCATATTTTTATTTTAATTTGTAATGAGGAAAATATAATGAAGTTACTAGCAGTGTTATTATTAATGATAGGTACAGCCAATGCTCAGATTACACCTGATTATGCCAAAGAAACCCGTTGGGCTGAGCAGGTAGAAGACGGATTAATGGATGGTGATTCAGTTTGGCTTACTGCCAGTGATCATGAATTTATGGCTATTTACACACCCAGTGAAACTGACACTACAAGAACTGCTGTGGTTGTCCATGGTTTAGGTGTTCATCCTGATTGGGTACAAGTGATTCAACCATTACGTGTCGCTTTAACCACTCAAGGATTTAATACATTGTCTATTCAAATGCCAGTTTTGGCAAATGATGCGCATTCGGGCGAGTATAAACAGGTGCTTGGTCATGCAGATTTGCGTATTAAAGCGGCTGTAGAATACTTAGAGAAAGAAGGTTTAGTGAGTGATGTTTTGGTTGCGCACAGTTTAGGCAGTGTGATGTCAACGCATTATTTGGCTAATTTTGCGCATCCATTCAAGCGTTTTGTGGGAATTGGTATGGGTCCAGCGACTGCTGACTATCTGAAAAAAATTGATATTCCTGTCTTTGACTTGTATGGTGATGAGGATCTTGAATCAGTTCTAAAGAGCGTGAAAGATCGAGCTCATGCATCAAAAAACAACTCAAACTATTTGCAGATGAAGGTTAGCGCTGATCATTTCTTTAATGATAAAGACAGCTTGTTAATTGAATCAGTAGGTACTTGGCTGAAGTAGCTTCACTCTTATTACTCGGCGCATTTTCAGGCTTTATTGCTGGTCTGTTAGGTGTCGGCGGCGGGCTGATTATGGTGCCCGTGATGTTGTATTTATTGGCTGGACAAATTGATCAAGCCATACTCATGCATACAGCAGTTGGTACAGCATTAGCTGCAATTGTCTTTACCTCACTTTCAAGTGTTAGAGCACATCATCAACAGGGCGCTATTCATTGGCATTATTTTAAAAAACTGACGCCGACTATTTTGTTAGGTGCCTTTTGTGGCGCTTTGCTGACTCAGTTGATGAGTTTTGATTTCATGAGACTGTTCTTTGCTATATTTGAGTTGTTAGTAGCGGCCATACTATTTTTTGGTTTGAGTAGTAGCCGGCATATTGATCATTTGGCCAATTGGGTATGGCGATTAACAGGCTACATCATTGGGTTGATTTCAGCGATTGTTGGAATTGGCGGTGGCACCATGACGACACCATTTTTAACCTATAACAATGTTAATATCAAAAATGCTATTGCCACTTCAGCAGCTGTCGGCTTACCGATTGCTATTGCTGGTGCACTAGGTTTTGTTGTCGCTGGTTTGAATATTGAATCTGGCGCAAGTAGTTTGGGATTTATCCATACTCAGGCACTGATTAGCATTGTTGTGATGAGTGTGGTGTTTGCTCCATTGGGTGCTAAAGTTGCTCATCGTGCTGATGGTAAAAAACTCAAAAAATTCTTTGCTTTATTTTTAGCTTTTTTAGGAATTAGCGTTCTAGTTTTTTAGCCTTGCCAAGGTGGTAGTAAGTTGTGCTCTACGTCCAAGTGGTCCAAAATTCGCGCCACAACAAAATCAACCATGTCTTGAATAGAGCCTGGATTTTGGTAAAACGCAGGATTCGCATCCATAATAACGACCCCTAATCGCGATAGCTTTAGCATATTTTCCAAATGAATAGCGGAATAAGGGGTTTCTCTAGGGACTAAAATAAGTTTTTTCTGTTCTTTGATGACCACATCAGCAGCCCGATGCATAAGATTATCTCCATGGCCATTGGCAATTGCAGACAAGGTACTCATGGTGCAAGGGCAAACAACCATTGCGCGAGGTGGATTTGAACCTGAGGCAACCGGCGCTGTCCATTGGTTTTTGGAAAATACTTTAATCTGCCCTTCTTTAGCGCCTAAATATTGGCTAAGATTTTTTTCAATGGAGGGTGTGTCAGATCCTAAGTTCAAATCAGTTTCCATGGTGATGACAATACTTGCTGCTTTTGAAATCATCACATAGATCTTATCTTGGGTTTTGACCAACTCTTTTAACAAAGTGATGGCGTAGGGCATTCCAGATGCGCCAGTTAATGCAATTGCGATTGGCTTCATAGGTTTTTAATTAACTTGTTAAAAATATCATCAAAACCACCATTTGACATCACCACAAAATGGCCTTTTGGAATGTGACTTAGTGCGCTAATGATTTCATCAACCGAATTAAACAATTCATGCTTGTTAAATAAAGCATTAATATTCCAATCAGTATTTAAAGGTTTAAGAATAAGGACTTGATTAGCTTGGATTAGTGCATCAACCAGACTTTGCTGATGAATACCTGATTTCATGGTGTTAGATCTAAGCTCTAAAATGGCGACAATAGTCTCATTCCCAACTTTATCGCGTAGACCAGATAGCGTGGTTTGGATGGCACTAGGATGATGGGCGAAATCATCATAAAGAGTAATATCTTGGGTTTGATATTTGACTTCTAAACGGCGCTTCACCCCTTTAAACTGATTCAGAGCTTCACAGGCTACATTAAAAGGCACACCAACATGATGAGCTGCATAAATCGCACTTAAGCCATTTTGCATATTATGCTCACCCAATAAATGCCAATTAACCCTAGCACCTTCAACGTCAAAACTGGTACCAATATCGGTTGTTTTAAGTGTCTGAGTGGCCAAGACTTTCTCACTAGACCAAAGACCTTGTTCAAGCACCTCATCAATCGCTTGATGATTTTCTGGACGAATGATCAAGCCATCATTTGGCACGGTACGAATCAGATGATGAAACTGTTTTTGAATGTCTTTGAGTGAATCAAAGATATCAGCATGATCAAATTCAAGGTTGTTAATGACTAAGGTTTTTGGATGATAATGCACAAATTTTGAACGCTTGTCGAAAAAAGCAGTGTCGTATTCATCAGCTTCAATGACAAAAAAGTTTGATTCAGTCAGTCGCGATGAAACTCCAAAATCTTCAACCACGCCGCCAATTAAAAAACTAGGATTGTATCCAGCATAATCAAGTATCCAAGCCAGCATACTAGCCGTGGTGGTTTTGCCGTGAGTACCTGAAATGGCCAATACCCATTTATTACGTAAAACATGCTCACTCAACCATTGGGCGCCAGAGGCATAAGCATATTGTTTTTTTAAAATCTCTTCCACACAAGCATTCCCGCGCGACAAGGCATTGCCAATAATATAGATATCAGCCTCAGGCATATCAGCGATTTCATAACCTTGTGCATAGTTAATATTTTGCTCGTCAAGCTGAGTGCCCATGGGTGGGTACACACCTTTGTCTTGGCCAGTGACTTGGTGCCCAAGTTGTTTGGCAATCAGTGCCAATGATCCCATGAACGTGCCAGCAATCCCTAAGATGTGTAGATGCATGATTATTTCGCTTTAAAGTTTAATGAAGCAGAGTTAATACAATACCTTTGGCCAGTGGGTGCAGGGCCATCTTCAAATACATGGCCTAGATGTGCATCGCAACTTCTACATCTCACTTCAATACGCGTCATGCCATGTGTGTTGTCTTTAATAAGCGAAACACTCTCAGCTTGAGCGATATCATAAAAACTTGGCCAGCCAGTACCTGATTCAAATTTAGTAGTAGATGAGAATAAAACCTGATCGCAGCAAATGCAGGTGTAATTACCATCTTCGTGATGATCAACAAATTTTCCTGTGAAGGGTGATTCAGTACCACATTGCTGGGTAACTTTAAACTGCTGGGGTGTTAATTTTGATAAATCCATTAGTGTATTATATGAGAATTAATAAAATTCTTCTTATAAGTATGAAAGTTTATTTAGTTGGGGGTGCAGTTCGAGATCGTTTATTAGGTATTGCAGATGACAAAACCGAGAAAGATTGGGTGGTAGTTGGGGCTTCACCTGATGAAATGCTGGATTTGGGTTATCGTCAAGTGGGTAAAGAGTTTCCTGTTTTTTTGCACCCAGGTACACAAGAAGAATATGCGCTTGCTAGGCTTGAGCGTAAAGTGGGTGCTGGTTATAAAGGCTTTGAATTTGATACCTCGCGTGAAGTGACACTGGAACAAGACCTATCTCGCCGAGATTTAACAATTAACGCCATGGCAGAAAAAAATGGGGAAGTGGTTGATCCTTTTAATGGTCGACAAGATTTAGATAATGGCCTGTTAAGGCATGTCTCCACGGCTTTTAGTGAAGATCCAGTGCGCATCTTACGTGTTGCGCGTTTTGCTGCGCGTTTTAAAAAGTTTGGATTTAAAGTGGCACATTCAACCCACAAGCTGATGAAAGATATGGTGGTTTCAGGAGAGGTAGATGCATTGACATCAGAGCGTGTGTTTAAAGAACTAGAAAAATCTTTGTCATACAAAACACCCTCTGCTTTTTTTAAAGTGCTGTCAGCATGTGGCGCTTATGATCGTGTTTTTACACCTTTGTCTGCACAAACGCATCAAAACCATGACAATACTTTTAAATTCTTAGACGCTTTAAACACAGACCAACCAGCGCTTAAATTTTGCGTATGGCTGGTGAATGAACCCGTAGCATCCATTGACCAGTTATGCCAGCGTTTAAAATGCCCAAAAAATTATGAACAACTATCCAAACTCAGCGCCCAGTTTTATTCATTTGCGCAATCTTTTGACAGTCAATCGGTTGATTCAATTGTTGATTTTTTTGCCAAGACGGATGCACTTAGGCGCAAGGATAGGTTTGTAGAATTATTGGCTGTGTATCAATTATTAGAGATTAATGTAGAGGCCATTAAAGAGTTGACAAAACAACTTGGCTTGATTGATGTGGCTGTGCTCGATAAAACAAATATTGCGCAAGCAATTGCAAGCGAAAAGAGATCAATTATTCAGTTATTTTTGAATTCTGCACAGTAGGTCGAACTCACAATAATCACAGGCGGTTTTGTTAGGCAAGACTTGCGCTTGGCCTGATTGAAAATCTTGACTGGCCTGGTCTAGTCTTTTTGACCAGATGTTTATTTGCTCATCCCATTCTTGACAACTGCCTTTTCGTGAGGATTGTTTAGGCAGAGAATCGGGGTCTTTAGACAAACCTTTAAAGCTAACTGCACTCGAATTAAGCTCAATAAAAGCAGCGCCTTGGGTGTTATTGGTGACACTATAGATAGGTAATTGTGGCTCGACAATATCGGTTGAGCACCATTTAGAGGTAGATGTATCGCCCGTTTTGTAGTCAAAAATAATACGATCACCATTGTCCATTTGATCAAGTCGATCAAGCCGCGTATTAAAGCTTAATCCAGAAATTTCAACGTGAACACTTTGCTCGGTAGCCAATATGCGAAAATTTTCTCTCGCTTTATCAGTTTCGATAAATTTATGAAGTAGTTGTGTTAATCTTGTTTTTTCAATAGCTTTGAAGCCAGAGTTAGGATGGCGTTTGAGTGCGGCGTAAACCTTTTGATCAATCAATGTCTCGAGCTCAGCTGGGCTTAATTTTAAAAGTGCTTCTTTTGAATCTATTTCTTGATAAATATATTGCAAGGCATTATGAATAGCGTTGCCTTGTTCGCGCCTATCTAGGCCGATATGTGGCTCGTCATAGTGTGTTAAATTTAGTCGATGAGCAAAACCTTTAAAGTCACAGGCCATTTGATCCTTAAGTAAATTTACCCCAGATTTAACCTCACTCTGAGTAAATTGACTCACACTGGCATCATTAATTAATTCTATTTCGCGAGTGGCTGGCTTGATGTCAGGTTGCATAATACTGTCAGCGTTAAAATCAATCAAAGGAGAAGGGAGTTGCTCTGATTCAAGATGTGATTTCGCATAGGAGAAAATCACATGACTTGATAATGAGCACAAGTTGTTTAATGTATTTTGTGCATCCGTTTGAATTAACTCATAGCTACTATGTGGAATTTGATGATGAATAGCAATATCAGTAGCGATAAACCTTGGTGAATTTAGCTTGGCGGGTAAAAAATCATGAGTCATACCCATCACCCAAGCTTTATCAAAGTATAGGCCTTCGGCCTCTAATGAGCCAATAATTTGAACGTTAGTTTTGCTTGATTGTGCCTGGAAAACAATTTGATTGCTAATCTCTTTAAGTAAGTAAAGTGCTGTTTTTACAAGACATTTATTTTGATGAAGTGCCAGTTGATTCAGCTTAAGTGAACTGCTTAAATATTTATTAAATAGTTGGTATTCACTACTACTAAGAGGTCGATCTGTTGTAAATCCCCAGTTAGTGAGTGCTGTATTAAAGTTAAGTAAGTGCTCATCCAATCGCTGATTTTTTGTATCGTTTAGTTTAGCAGCTTGTATTAGTTTTGATAATACTGGGCATTGTATAATTGCTTCTTCTAATTGCTCTAATTGGAAATACTCAAGGGATAAAGACAAGGCTTGATTAACCAGCATATGTCGAGAACTACGCTCAAGCTGATAGCCTTGAATATAGACACTCGTAACCACTTGAGTAAATAGAGCAGTTTGGATGTTGTTAGTTTTTATTTGCTCATTTAGCTCAAGAAGATTGAGTAAATCCTGAACCAAGGTGTAGTGAGACAAGGGCAAACCTAAGGATATGTTGTAAGACTTTTTCCCTGTTTGGGTCAATAGATCATCAAATGTTTGATCAAAAATCGAACTGAGCTGATATTGAAGCTCACTTAGTTGCGGGCAAACAATTACAAGTGAGCAATCAGGATTTTTATCTTGTTGTTGTTTTGCCCAAATAGCAGCCGCTTGAATTTCAGATAAGCTATTTTCAAAGCATTTTTGCTCGGTTTTATCAGTGTATTGAGCGCCAATAACTTGGTGACCAAGTGTATCAAATACTTTTTGTTGAAGTGGAGTTAGTGTTTTGAAGCCATAAATATAAGGCGCTTGAAGATTGCCTTTGTTTTGTAATATAAGACCAGGTAAATCGTTTACATCTACTAAACTTAAGTCGTTCTTGGTTTTTTGATAGAGCACGATCCAACTGGCAAAGACTTCGCAAATTTGAACTCTAGATTGAGCAAGCGTCTCTATAGGTATTAAATGATTAGTGCAATAGTCATAGTTTTTAATGACTTCGCTGGTTAGTTGAGCATGGTTATTTTGCTCGAACTGCTGAAGTGAGGATTCTATTAAATAGCGCTGTTCAATAGGATCAATGAGACGCAAAGTGCTGTTAAGATGCCGTGACTGCCAAGTGTGTTTTAAGTATTGCTGCCAAGATAATATATTTGGTAGTTGTGTTAGCGGATGTTGCTTGGAGAATGTGCGTTTAAAGGCTAAAACTTGACGATTATTAGCAACAACAATTATGTCTGTCGGAACAATGTGAGTCAGGTCAGCATTTAGATGCATTTATTCACTATAGCCAAAGAAAGTATCAAGACGAGACCAGAGCTCTTCTAAGCCTTGTTTTTTAAGACTGGAGAATAGTTGCACATCGACATAAGGATAATCTTTAATAATTTTTTCCACTTGTAGGCGAGTATTGGCCGCTGCGCCCTTTTTAAGTTTATCCGCTTTGGTTAGAATGATTTGTGTTGGCAAGTTGATGCTCACACACCAGTCTAGCATCATTTTATCAAAGGGTTTTAGTGGATGGCGAACGTCCATCACTAAAACAGCGCCTCGTAAACAGTCACGCTTATCAAAATATTCACTCATATCTGTATGCCATTGTTTTTTTACATGTTCAGGTACTTTGGCATAACCGTACCCAGGCAAATCTACTAAACGTCTATTTTCATCCAACTCAAAAAAAACAAGATGCTGAGTACGGCCTGGCGTTCGTGAAACTTTGGCTAATTTATTTTGCAAGGTGAGTGTATTAATCGAGCTTGATTTTCCTGAATTAGACCTTCCGGAAAAAATTACTTCAAAACCTTCATCAGGAGGACATCCCTTTAAAGAGGGGCAAGAAAGTAAGAATTTAGCTTGTTGGTAGTGTTTGCGCATTTTTTAAAAAATATGTATAATGGTAAGCTGTAGTTTTATATTAAACTAGTTAGTATATTTTATATTATTAATAATTAAGGAGAGGGTAATGAAAAAGGTTTTATTAGCAGCATCTATTGTTTTATCAATGGGCTCAGTTCAAGCAAATTCTTTTGACGCTTTAGGTTGTTCAGGTTGTCATGGAGTAGGTGGTAAGTCAGCAATTCCATCGTATCCATCACTAGCTAAATCAGTTAGACCTAATCTTGATGTTGTAAAAGCATTAAAAGACTACCAATCTGGCGCTCGTAAAAATGCAACCATGAATGCAATGGCACCAATGGCTGCTGGTCAAGAGCAAGCGATTGCAGACTACCTAGCAGGACAATAAATTACTTAGCGTCTTTGAGACGCATTTCGTAAATTTAATAAGCCGATATTAACGTATAATATCGGCTTATTTTTTTATAAAAAGAGATATCTTATGAATAAGTTAGTATTAATTTTTTCGATGGCTTTAGCCTTTATTTCCACTAATACTTTAGCTTCAGGTGATGCGGCAAAAGGAAAAACTAAGTCTGTAACCTGCATAGCATGCCATGGTGCTAATGGTAATTCAATGGTGCCAATTTTTCCTAAGCTAGCTGGGCAAGGTGAAAATTATTCTCTTAAACAGCTTAAAGATTTTAAGTCAGGAAAGCGCCAAAATGGTTTGATGGCAGGAATTGCTGCCGGGTTAAGTGAGCAAGATATGTCTGATCTAGCCGCGTATTTCTCCCAGCAAACTATCTCTAAAAACGTTGCTAATAAGTCTGCGAATATCGCCCTAGGTGAAAAACTTTATCGAGGTGGTGATAAAGAAAGAGGTATTACCGCTTGTATAGCATGTCATGGTTCTAAAGGTGCTGGCATTCCATCGGCTGGTTTTCCAGCGATTGCGTCTCAACATGCCTCTTACACAGCAAAGCAGTTGAAAGAATTCCGCCAAGTGTCTATTAATACTCTGACAGATGCAAAAACGCTTGCTAGAGATAATGATGATCGAAAAATGATGATTGCATTTACTAAAGACTTAAATAATATAGAAATTGAGGCATTGTCTCAGTATATTGCCGGCTTGAATTAAAGACGACTTTTAAATCCATAAAAAGGCAGTTTTTACTGCCTTTTTTATTGCCTGCAATTTAGGTATAATTATGCGTTTTATATAAACAAAGAGACGGACTTAATACGCATGAAAACTTCACTAGAAACATTAGAAGGTCTTAAAAGATCATTAACAGTAGATGTACCAATCGATACTTTCAATCAAAAAGTTGATAAAATCGTAAAGACAATGGCCTCTCAAGTGAGTATTGATGGCTTTAGAAAAGGCAAGGTTCCTGTCTCAATGGTAAAGAAGCGTTTTGGTGATAATGCTAATTCTGATGCGATTAATGAAATCGTTAATGAAACTTTAGTTGAAGCATTGACTGATGCAAAATTAACGCCTGCAGCTCGTCCTTTTGTGAGTAAAGTTGACTCAAAAGGTAAGACTAATTTTTCTTACACGGTTGAATTTGAAGTTTTTCCAGAAGTAAAACTTGCAGACTTTTCCAAATTAGAAGTTGAGCAAGTTACAGTTGACATTACTAAAGCTGATGAAGAAAAAACATTAGATGGCTTGCAAGAGCAAATGATCGAGTTTAAAGCGGTTAAACGTGTTTCTAAAGAAGGCGATCGCGTAGCGATGGACTTTATCGGAACTATTGATGGTGAAGCTTTTGAAGGTGGTGAAGCTAAAGATTTTAAAATGGTATTAGGCAAAGGTACAATGATTCCTGGCTTTGAAGAGAGTGTTACTGGCGTTGCTGCAGGCAAAATAGTTGATCTTGACGTCAGCTTCCCTGATGATTACCATGCGACTCATTTAGCAGGAAAGCCAGTTAAATTTGCTATTACGATTAATGAAGTAAGTTCACCAAAACAGCCTAAATTAGACGCAGCATTTGCCAAAAGGTTTGGTGAAAAAGATATGGATGCATTGTTAGTTAGCATGAAAGAGCAGATGCGTACTGAAATTGATGGACGTATTGAGCAGCTTAATAAAGATGCATTATTTAATGCTTTAGCATCAGCTAATGAATTTGACGTTCCTCAAAGTAGCATTGATGGTGAAGCTCAAAACTTATTAACTGAAATGCAAGAGCGTATGCAGCAACAAGGCCAAGCTCCTCAAGCTGCAATGCCAGCTTCAGTGTTTAATGACGAAGCAGAGCGACGTGTTAAGTTAGGTTTACTAGTTGGGCAAATTGCCAGCGATAACCAAATGCAAGCTAGCATGGAGCAAATTGATGCTCGAATTCAAGAAATGTCTCAGTCTTACGGTGAAAATGCTCAGCAAATGGTTGAATATTACAACGAAGATGTTTCAAGAAAATCAAGCGTCGAGTTAATGATTGTTGAGAAAATGGTGCAAGAGAAAATTTTAGAAAGCGCTAAAGTTAAGATCGTTAAAAAGAAATTTACAGAAATTACTGAGAGAGGTTAAATCTAAATGGACATTAATAATCTGAATCAAATACCAATGGTGGTGGAGCAATCTGCCCGCGGAGAGAGATCATACGATATTTATTCGCGTCTTTTAAAGGAGCGTATTATCTTTTTAGTCGGTCCAGTCGAAGATTATATGGCTAATGTGGTAGTTGCTCAGATGTTATTTTTAGAGTCTGAGAATCCAGAGAAGGATATCCATTTATATATTAACTCACCAGGTGGCTCAGTCACAGCAGGGTTGGCAATTTATGACACCATGCAGTTTATTAAGCCAGATATCTCTACTTTGTGTATTGGCCAAGCTGCATCAATGGGTGCTTTATTGCTAACAGCAGGTGCCAAAGATAAGCGTTTTGCATTGCCAAATGCCAGGATGATGATTCATCAGCCTTTAGGTGGATTTTCTGGCCAAGCTAGTGATATCGATATCCATGCTCAAGAAATTTTGACTGTCAGAGAAAAGTTAAATAATATTCTAAAAACTCATACAGGCCAAAGCCTAAAGTCTATTCAAAAAGACACAGATAGAGATAACTTTATGTCAGCAGCAGCTTCAGCTAAGTACGGCTTGATTGACAAGGTTATTGATAAGCGATAAGTATTATGGCAGTTGATAAAAAAGAACTTTCTTGTTCATTTTGTGGCAAAGCAAAATCTGAAGTTGAGCGCTTAATTGCAGGCCCTAGTGTCTATATCTGTAATGAATGTATTGAATCTTGCCATGGTCTGATTGAAGAGCAGGCGATTAAAGAGCTTACTCAAGAATATAAGGATTGGGACTATACGCCGATTCAGCTTCGTGATTTTTTAAATGATTATGTTATTGGACAAGATCATGCTAAAAAGGTTTTATCAGTTGCGGTTTATAATCACTATAAGCGCCTAAAAAATGACTACATCTCAAATGATGTAGAGTTAGACAAGTCCAATATCCTTATGATTGGCCCAACAGGCTCGGGAAAAACATTATTGGCACAAACTTTGGCACGTATTTTAGATGTGCCATTTGCTGTAGCTGATGCAACAACATTAACAGAAGCTGGCTATGTGGGCGATGATGTTGAAAATGTTATTAAGAATCTATTATCAAAATGTGATTTTGATCCTGCGCGTGCCGAGCGTGGTATTATTTTTATTGATGAAATTGATAAAATTTCTCGTCGTTCTGATTCACCATCCATCACCCGTGATGTGTCAGGTGAAGGTGTTCAACAAGCCATGCTTAAGCTGATTGAAGGCACTGTTGCTTCTGTTCCACCTCAAGGTGGTCGTAAGCATCCTAATCAAGAAACCATTGATGTTGACACCTCAAAGATTTTATTTATTTGCGGTGGCGCATTTGATGGGCTAGATGCCATTATTAATCGACGTGTTGAAAAGGTAACCGGTATTGGTTTTTCTGCAGCGGTTAAAGATAACAATAAAAACAAAACGTTAACCGATTTATTTGATTTAATCCAACCCGAAGATTTGATTAAATTTGGATTGATTCCAGAGTTAGTTGGCCGATTACCAGTGCAAACTGCACTAGGTGAATTAGATGAAGCTGCATTGGTAGAAATTTTAACTAAGCCAAAAAATTCAGTTGTTAAACAATTCCAGGAAATTTTCAAATTAGAATCCGTCAAGCTAACCTTTAAAAAAGCCTCACTACTTGCTATTGCAAAGCTTGCCATTAAGCGCAAAACTGGTGCTCGTGGTTTACGCTCTATTTTAGAAGACTTGTTGCTAGATACTATGTTTGAGCTTCCTTCTTTAAAGGATGTTTCAGAAGTAGTTATTGATAAATCAACGGTTGAAACTAAAAAAGAACCTATTATTGTTTACAAGTCTGAGAAGAAAAAATCAGATAAAAAAGTCAGCTAGACTACTTTATATTGGAATTATTTGATCGTCAAAAAGATGCTGTAGGCCAAGGTGAAAGAACCTTATTGATTTACGTTGAGCTTCCTAGTACTCGCAATATTCATAATGCTAAATCCGAATTTAAAGAATTGGCCCGATCTTCAGGATTGGATATCATTGAAGCTATTCAAGTTAATCGAAATTCGACTAAGGCCCAATATTTTATTGGAACAGGTAAAGTGGATGAACTTGCGCAAATGGTTCAAGAACTTGAACTTGATTTGGTTATATTCTCATCTGAACTAACCCCTTCCCAAGAGCGTAACCTAGAAAAAACATTACAATGTCAGGTGATGGATCGTACCGGTCTTATTCTGGATATTTTTGCATTAAGGGCAAGCTCATTTGAAGGTAAGTTACAAGTAGAACTTGCACAGCTTAGGCATTTATCGACTCGCTTGGTTCGTGGTTGGACCCACCTAGAGAGACAAAAAGGTGGTATTGGTATGCGTGGACCTGGTGAAACCCAACTAGAAACCGATAAGCGTTTAATTGCTGTTCGTATTAAAAATATTACTAGGCGCTTAGATAAAGTGCACAAGCAAAGAGACTTAGGGCGTAAATCACGAGTTAAGAACGAGCTACCGATGATTGCTTTGGCAGGTTACACCAATGCTGGAAAATCTACTTTATTTAATACATTGACTGATTCAAAAGTATTTGCCCATGATCAGTTATTTGCAACATTGGATTCTACCATTAGGCGAGTTATATTGCCTGCTTCGGGGGAGGCTGTAATTGCCGATACAGTGGGTTTTATTCAAGACCTTCCGCATGACTTAGTTGATGCTTTTAAATCAACTCTAGAGGAAACTAAGCGCTCTGATGTGTTGCTACATATTGTTGATGCAGCTGATGAATATAATATTGAAAAAATTGGCCAAGTTGACGAAATTATCGAAGAGATCGGTGCCGGCAAAATTCCAACTATTTTGGTGATGAATAAAATTGATTGCTTAGATAATTTTATGCCGCGATTAGATCGTGATGAATCAGGTAGGGCTTATCGAGTTTGGATTTCTAGCCAAACTGGAGAGGGAATTGATTTACTATATCAAGCATTAGCAGAACAGCTCAGTGGTATGATGACACGAGCTAAAATAGAGCTAGATGTGAAGAGTGCCTATATCCGTAGTGAAATTTATGATGTTGGCTATATCCACAACGAAAAGGTGGATGATTTTGGACAGTGGATACTTGAAATTAACGTCACTCACCACTATCTATCTAAATTATTAAACAAGAAAGGTGTTAAGTTGTTATGGGAACAAAGCCAGAAGTAGAAGAGATTGATTTAAAACTTGAAAGCGTTCCGTTACTACCCCTAAGAGATGTAGTTATATTTCCGCATACGGTGATGCCATTATTTGTCGGCAGAAAAACATCGGTTAATGCTATTACCCAGGCAATGGGCACTAATAAATACATCTTCGTAGTTACTCAAAAAGATGACAAAGTTGAGAATCCTCAATTTAGTGACCTGCATGAAGTGGGTACGCTAGCAACCATTCTTCAAATGTTAAAACTGCCAGATGGCACTATTAAAGTTTTAGTAGAAGGTGTTAAGCGTGCAAAAATTGAAGCGATTGTTGAGCTTGAAGATTACAGTGAAGTGCGCCTAAGTGATCTAAGCTTAGAAGATGACAGTGAAAAAGAAGTTAAAGCAATGATGAGATTGGCTTTAGAAAGTTTTGAAATATACATCAAGCTAAATAAGAAAATTCCTGAAGAAGTTTTAAAAATGCTTAAAGATGTAAGCGATGTTGAGCGTTTTAGTGATGTGATTATTGCTAATTTATCTCTAAAAGTTTCAGAGAAGCAAGCTTTATTGGGCGGAAATAATTCGCAAGAAAGGCTTGATAAAATTTTAACAGTCATTCAAAGTGAGATAGAAGTACTCGATACAGAGCAAAAGATTCAATCACGTGTGCGCAAGCAAATGGATTCTAATCAGCGTGATTATTATTTGAATGAGCAAATGAAATCTATTCAAAAAGAGCTAGGTCAAGCAGAAGATGAAAGCGAAATTGAAGAATTGCAGTTAAGTATAAATAAAGCAAAAATGCCTAAAGATGTCAAAGAGAAGGCACAAAGCGAACTTAAGAAATTATCACGCATGTCTTCTCAATCATCAGATGCCTCTATTATTCGCACCTATATTGAGAATTTGTGCGATGTTCCTTGGAAAAAGAAAACCATTATCAATAAAGACCTTAAAAAGGCACAAAAAATTCTTGATGATGATCACTACGGCCTAGACAAAGTAAAAGAGCGTATTTTGGAGCATTTAGCGGTGCAAACACGTGTTTCACACAACAAGGCCAACATTCTATGTTTAGTGGGTCCTCCTGGCGTGGGAAAAACCTCTTTAGGTGAATCAATTGCCAAAGCAGTTAATCGTAAGTATGTGCGTATGGCCTTAGGTGGCGTTCGTGATGAAGCTGAAATTCGCGGTCACAGACGAACTTATATTGGCGCAATGCCAGGTTCAATTGTGCAGAAAATGCAAAAAATTAAAGTAAAAAATCCTTTGTTTTTACTTGATGAAATTGAAAAAATGGCTAGTGACTATCGTGGCGATCCGTCAAGTGCCATGTTAGAAGTGCTAGATCCAGAGCAAAATCATACGTTTAATGATCATTACCTAGAAGTAGATTATGATCTTTCTCAAGTGATGTTTGTAGCTACAGCAAATTCGTTAGATCTACCTCAACCATTGTTAGACAGAATGGAAATTATTGAATTGGCAGGCTACACAGAAGACGAAAAAGTTCAAATTGCTAAACGTCACTTGATTAAACAAGCCATGGAAGGTAACGGTATAAAAACGAGTGAAATCAACTTTAAAGATTCCGCTATTTTAGATATTATTCGTTATTACACTCGTGAAGCAGGCGTTCGAGGCTTAAACAGAACCATCAGCACTATTTGTCGAAAAGTTGTAAAAGAAGTGGTTTTAAAGAAGCGAAAAACTAAGGCTACCATTACTGATAAAAATTTAGAAAAATACCTAGGTGTTAAAAAATATCGCTTTGGTTTGGCTGAAGAAAATAATCAGGTTGGCGAGGTTACAGGTCTTGCCTGGACTTCAGTAGGTGGTGATTTGTTAACCATTGAGGCAACGGCCTATAAAGGTAAAGGAAAGCTAAATTACACAGGTCAGTTGGGTGATGTCATGAAGGAGTCTATTCAGGCTGCTATGAGTGTCACACGAACTCGCGCTAAAGAATTAGGCATTGCTGATGATTTCCAAGAAAAGCTGGATATTCATATTCACGTTCCTGATGGATCTACCCCTAAAGACGGACCAAGTGCTGGTGCAGCGATGTGTACAGCGTTAGTATCTGTTTTAACGGGTAGAAAAGTAAAAGCGGATGTGGCTATGACGGGTGAGATCACACTTCGTGGTGAAATTACCCCAATTGGTGGCCTTAAAGAAAAAATGTTGGCTGCACTTCGTGGCGGTATTAAGACGGTTATCATTCCTGATGATAACGAACGTGAACTCTCTGAAGTACCTGAGAAAATCAAAGGTAAGCTGAATGTAATCAAAGTTAAATGGATTGATGAAGTGTTGGATATTGCTTTAGAGAAGTAACAAAACCCAATAAAAAAGGCGCTTAAAGCGCCTTTTTATTGAATTTCATGCTATTTTAAGGTCGGATATAAGAGTAGCCTTGTTGCTGTAATTCTCCAATACGAACAACGCCAGAAGGTGTCGTTTTAACGCCATCAGTCAATTTTGGAAACTGGCCTTTCTTTTTCTTGATACCATTCATGGTATTTTGACAAGCACTAAAAGTAACATCATTCATGGCCATTTTTTCAACACGACTTGCATTCTTACTGCCAGTTGTCAGAATACCTAAACCTGGACCATAAGCCACAATTTCGATATCGACCTTGTCAGCGCCATAGTGCTTTTGCAAATTTGCAGCGTTGTTAAGTACAATTTTTTGTGTTCTGGCATCGTCAGTACTCACTTGGATGACATATTTTGGATTGGCTGCTTGCACGTTAAAAACAAACAGCGCAGTTATGATACTAAGTAATATTTTTTTCATGATTCTCCCCCAAGAGTTATCGTGCCTTTATTATTAAAGGTAAGGCTATTCTAACGCCTTTTGAATTTTTGCGTAATAAAATCCATCAAAATTATGGACTGGGAGTTGTTGTCTTCCTACGCAAGTCTCAATACCCCAATCTAGCTCTATTTTGATTTCTTTAGCATCTTCATGAGACTCTAAAAATCGAGTAATTTGCTGTTCATTCTCAGTTTTTAAAATTGAACAGGTGGCGTATAGTAATGTGCCACCAGGTTTAAGCATGGTCCATAAATTCTCTAATATTTGTTGTTGCAAGCTAACCAGTGCTGCAATATCTTTGGGCTTTCTAAGCAGT
>JAOJBP010000014.1 GCA_028228555.1 Candidatus Thioglobus sp.
TTAAAATAATGGCCTCGCAACCCTTGTTTTTTAGCTTTAATTGAGCATTTTTGAGAGTATTTTGCGTCTCAGCAGCAAAGCCAATGCACAAAGGTTTATTTTCAAGATTACAAACATTGGCAAGGATATCCTTATTGGGAATTAGCTCTAAAATAAGATTGTCGCCATTTTTTTTGATTTTTTGATCAGAGGGCTCTTTAACAGAATAATCGCAAACAGCTGCACAAGAGATAAAGATATCGCAATGGTGAATTTCTTGCATGACGCATTCATACATTTGATGAGCGCTCAGTGTTTGAATGTTGTTTGCTTTATCATTGAGTGGTATGTTGATGCTTCCATAAATACAAGTTACTTGTGCCCCCATTTCAACACAGGAATCAACCAAAGCCATTCCCATCTTGCCACTTGAATGATTAGAAATAAAACGAACAGGGTCAATCGGCTCAAGCGTTGCACCAAGAGTAATAATAATTTTTTTACCACTAAGTTGTGTAGTTTGGAACTGCTTAGCAATTTGGTTAGCAATATCGATAGATTCTGGCAATCTACCCAGACCTATATCGCCACAAGCTTGAGAACCTGAGTCTGGGATTATTAAACCAGCACCACGAGACTTTAATAAACTTAGGTTCGCTTGTAAGGCGTCAGATTTATACATTTGTTGATTCATAGCAGGTGCAATCATAAGTATTGCGTCACTGGCTAAAATAATACTACTGAGTAAATCAGAAGCTTTGCCAGAAGCCATATTGGAAATCATGTTGGCACTTGCTGGAGCGATAAGGATACAATCAGCCCATTTTGCTAACTCAATATGTCCCATGGACAGCTCGGCTTCTTTATCCCATAAATTATGATGAACTTTATTTTTAGAAATAGATTGGAGTGAGAGTTCGGTGATAAATTTTGATCCACCAGAAGTAAGAACAACCCTAACATCAGCACCAAGATCTTGAAGGCGTCTAACAATATCAGGCGCTTTATAGGCGGATATTGATCCACTAACGCCTAGTAGAATTCGTTTATTGGTTAAACTTCTAATCATTTTATCAAAGCGGTTATGCGTATGTCTTGATCTATCATACGCACATCACTAATGGCTAGGTTAATTTTATCTGCCATACTGGTTATAGATAAGTGCGCCATTGAATTAGCGTCACTACCCATTAGCACTGGCGCAGTATAGATAATAAATTCGTCAACGAAATTACCTTGAATCATTGCACCCGTTAATCCTGGACCCGCTTCCAGTAAGACGGTATTTATACCCTGGCTACCTAGCTGTAATAAAACATCTTTAAGGTCAATTTTTCCTGCGGAGTTAAGCTTAGCATTGTTAGTATTGAATATTTGAGTCGGAGCATCTATTGAAAAAATATTAAGTGTTTTATCAATAATCTGATTTCGTGAATCAATAACGATGCGAATAGGGGAGGCATCTACACCATTTAGGCGAACAGTCATAGAAGGGTTATCTGAAAGAATTGTTCCAGAGCCAGTCATAATCGCTCGGTTTTGAGATCGAAGTTTTTGTACATCAACTCGAGCATTTGGACCAGTAATCCATTTGCTTTCACCAGAATTCATGGAGGTTTTTCCATCAAGACTCATGGCAATTTTACAAGTGACAAAAGGAGTGCCTGTTTTCATGCGCTTGATAAAGCCACGATTAAGCTGTTGCGCTTGTTGTTCTAGTAAGCCAACTACAACTTCAACACCTGCATTTTTAAGCATGGCTGCACCTTTGCCACTTACTAGTGGATTAGGGTCGAGTGTTGCAATAATTACTTTACTAACACCAGAATTAATAACGGCTTGCGCACAAGGTGGAGTTTTCCCATGATGTGAGCAAGGCTCTAAAGTGACATAAAGAGTTGCATCTTTAGCCTGATGGTTAATTTGTTCAAGAGCATTAATTTCTCCGTGAGCTTCGCCAAAGGTTTGATGATAACCCTGAGCAATAATATTACCTTCTTTTTCAATCACACAACCTACCATAGGATTGGCACCAACACCTTGCATTCCTTGGTGCGCAAGTTTGAGCGCCAAGTCCATATTTTGAGTGTCATTTAATGAAAAAGTTGTCACAATATTTCGGATATAATTGCTGAATTAATTAAACATATTTTACCTAGGAGAAGTGACATGGATGAACAGAAAAAACAAGCGCTCAAAGTGGCTCTATCGCAAATTGATAAGCAGTTTGGCAAGGGTTCGGTCATGTTTTTGGGCGATGAAGGCGCTCAAACAGATATTGAGGCTGTTTCAACAGGTAGTTTAAGTTTAGATATTGCACTTGGAATTGGTGGCTTACCAAGAGGTCGAGTGATTGAAATTTATGGTCCAGAGTCTTCTGGAAAAACAACACTAACGCTTCATGTTATTGCTGAAATGCAAAAGCTAGGTGGTACTGCTGCCTTTATTGATGCTGAGCATGCACTAGACCCGCAATATGCTAAGCGTTTAGGTGTTAACACGGATGATTTACTAATCTCTCAGCCAGACACGGGTGAGCAGGCATTGGAAATTACCGATATGCTAGTTCGATCTGGTAGTGTTGATATTGTGGTGGTAGATTCAGTTGCAGCATTAACACCTAAAGCCGAAATTGAAGGAGAGATGGGTGCATCCCACATGGGCTTGCAAGCTCGATTAATGTCTCAAGCACTAAGAAAGCTTACCTCAAATATCAAGAAAACAAATACCATGGTCATCTTCATTAACCAGTTACGTATGAAAATTGGTGTAATGTTTGGCAATCCTGAAACGACAACAGGCGGTAATGCTTTAAAGTTTTACGCTTCAGTACGTCTTGATATTCGCCGTATCGGCGCTATTAAAAAAGGCGATGAAATCTTGGGTAATGAAACTCGTGTGAAGGTATTAAAAAACAAAGTAGCACCTCCATTCAAGCAAGCAGAGTTTCAAATTCTCTACAATGAAGGAATTTCACTAGAAAGTGAAATCATTGATTTAGGAGTGAAGCTGGGCTTTGTTGAAAAAGCAGGTGCCTGGTATAGTGTCGAAGGTGAAAGAATTGGCCAAGGTAAGGATAACTCACGTGATTACCTAAAAGAACATCCAAAGTTAAGTAAAAGTATTGAAACTAAAATTCGCGACAAGCTGATGAATGACAACGCCGAGAAAAAGTAGAGAAGAATGTTATTCTGTTGCGATGCGTATACTTGTCAGACGCGAGCATTCAACGCTTGAACTAAGTCATAAACTAAAAAGTAAAGATTTTGATCAAGATGATATTGATCCTGTTATTGCTTCATTGATACAAAAAGGTTATCAAAGTAATGAGCGCTTTACTACTGAATTTATTCAAATGCGTTTTAATCAAGGCAAAGGCCCGATTAAAATTAAGCTTGATTTAAAGCAACGAGGAATTGATCAGTTTGATTTATCTGGGTTTGATTTTTATGCGTTAGCACATAAGATTCGAGAACGAAAATTTGGTAAGTCAGTGCCAAGTGATTTTAAAGAAAAAGCCAAGCAACAGCGATTTTTACAGTCAAGAGGATTTAGTTTTGAGCACATCAACCAGTCATTTAAAAACGCATAAATTACTATCTATGCGCTCACCTTTGTATATCAAGTATCCAAATGGAGAGGTACGAGTCATTGAGAATTTATTTGAACATCCAAAAGGCGTGCTTTATTTTGAATTATTTTGGGAAAAGGATCCTCAATATTGCATTCATTTGATTGAAGGTAGTATTACTGGCGATGGGCCGTGGAGAGTGGGAGAATGCTCTTTTCATATTTTGGGTTGCAACCATACGCACCCAACCATGTGTGAAATGCATTCTTTTTGGCAGCAACAATTACTTCAAGATCCTGCACAGTTTCGATCTGCAGAAGTAGTTGAAATCGCTTTAGAAAAAGGTGCTATTGTGCCTGAAGATCATCCAATGAATGATGAACGCTACTAAAAAGCAAACACAAGCTTACGATTTTAAAACTCAAGATATTAAAGTTTTAAAAAAATTGTTGCCGTACTTACTGGCGATGCGAACTCGTGTGATTTTAGCGACATTATTTTTAATCTCTGCCAAGCTAGCTAATGTAGCTGTTCCAATTGTTCTCAAAGATATTGTTGATTCTTTAGATCAAACAAATGTATTGTTGATTTTGCCATTAGGCCTATTATTTGCCTACGGATCTTTAAGACTAGCCAGCTCATTGTTTAATGAGCTTAGAGATGCAATTTTTGCTAAAGTTCGTTACCACGCCATGCATCTAATTGCATTAGGCGTCTTTAAGCATCTGCATACATTAGACCTATCATTTCACTTGGATCGACGCATTGGTGGTATCACTCGTGACATTGATCGAGGTACGCAAAGTGTCTCCACTTTATTATCTATTTTTGTTTTTAATATTCTCCCATCTTTTTTTGAAATCTGTCTAGTTATTGGCGTATTGTGGATTAATTATGATGTTTTTTTTGCGGGAATCTCTTTGGCTACTGTTGCATTTTATATTGGCTTAACGCTTGCAATTACTACGTGGCGTATGAAGTACCGCTATCAGATGAATGACATGCAGTCTGAGGCTAATACCAATGCAGTTGATAGTTTAATTAACTATGAAACAGTGAAATATTTTAATAGAGAAGAATTTGAAGTGAGTCGCTATCAAGAGACCATGGGTCGATGGGAGGAAGTCGCCACCAAAAGTTTTACCTCCATGACAGCACTTAATTTTATTCAAGGCGCAGTTATTGCCGTTGGCGTAACAATAGTGCTTATTATGGCTGCACAAGGCGTAGTAGACCAGGCATTAAGCCTCGGTGATATGATTATGATCCAGGCTTTACTCCTGCAACTATTTATGCCACTAGGATCATTAGGAATTGTCTATCGACAAATTAAACACAATTTTATCGATATGAATAATATGTTCAATCTATTAGATAAACGACCTTTGGTTACTAGCGCTAAGGATGCACCAGTGCTTAAATTTAAGGAAGGTAAGATTGAGTTTAAAGATATTTCATTTGCCTATCCAGGTAAAAATCCAGTGCTGAAAAACATAAGTTTTGATATTGCTCCTGGGCAAAAGGTTGCCATTGTAGGATCTTCAGGATCAGGTAAATCAACCCTGGCTAAGTTACTATTTAGGTTTTATGATGTGACGTCTGGTGAGATATTGATTGATGGTCAAAATATAAAAGATTTAAACCAACATTCTGTGCACTCTGCAATGGGTGTGGTTCCTCAAGATACCGTTATGTTTAATGAGAGTATTTACTATAATATTGCTTACGGAAAAAAAGATGCAAGTGAAGAAGAGATTAAAACAGCGGCTAAACTTGCCTTTATTGATAAATTTATTGATCAGTTGCCCGATCAATATAATACATTAGTCGGTGAGCGAGGCCTTAAACTATCTGGTGGTGAAAAGCAGCGTCTAGCAATTGCCCGTGTTTTGTTAAAAAATCCTCCAATTTTAATTTTTGATGAAGCGACTTCCGCACTAGATTCTTATTCAGAAAAGATGGTACAAAAGGCCTTAAACTCTTTAAGTAAACAGCATACAACTTTGGTTATTGCACATCGATTATCAACTATTGTCGATGCAGACAAAATTATTGTTTTGGGTCAAGGTAGTATTTTAGAAAGTGGCTCTCATCAAAAATTATTAAACGCCCAAGGAGAGTATGCCAAACTTTGGAAGCTTCAGAGTGATGTCCAGCAATCGAATGATATCAATACTTAGAATATTAATAACTTATAAATATGAAATTTGAACTAAAGAAAACACATGATAAAGCCCGTCGAGGTCAGATGAGCTTTAAACGTGGAAAGGTGCAAACACCTGCATTTATGCCAGTCGGAACTTATGGCACTGTTAAAGCGATGACACCAGAAGAGGTGATTGATCTTGGTGCTCAAATTATCTTGGGCAATACCTTTCACTTGGCTATTACACCCGGAACAGATGTTATTGAGGCGCATGGTGATTTGCATGATTTTATGCATTGGCAGGGTCCAATTCTTACTGATTCAGGTGGTTTCCAAGTATTCAGTTTGGGGGCGATGCGCAAGATTAGCGAACAAGGTGTTGATTTTAGATCACCAAAAAACGGTGATAAAATTTTTATGGGCCCGGAAGAGTCAATTCATATACAAAATAAACTAGGTTCAGATATCGTCATGATCTTTGACGAATGCACGCCTTATCCTGCAGACAAGCCAACCGCAGATCAATCAATGCAATTATCATTGCGTTGGGCTAAACGCTCAAAATTAGAACATGAAAAACTCAACAATAAGAACGCTCTTTTTGGAATTGTACAAGGTGGCATGTATGAAGACTTACGCCGTGAATCTATTAAAGAGTTAGTCAATATTGGGTTTGATGGTTATGCAATTGGCGGCTTAAGTGTTGGCGAACCAAAAGAAGAAATGATAAAGGTATTGGATTATTTGCCAAATGAGCTACCTGAAAACAAACCTCGATATTTAATGGGTGTTGGTACACCGAGTGATTTGGTAGAGGCAGTTGAACGTGGTATTGATATGTTTGACTGTGTTATGCCAACTCGTAATGCTAGAAATGGCTATTTGTTTACATCTATGGGTATTGTAAAAATTCGCAACGCTCACTATCGGCTTGATACAAGCACGCTTGATGAGAATTGTAATTGCTACACTTGTCAAAATTACACTAAATCATATTTACATCATTTACATCGAAAAAACGAAATCTTGAGTGCAAGGCTTAATACCATTCATAATTTATATTATTACCAAGATTTAATGTCACAAATGCGTCAAGCCATCGAAGATGAAAATTTTTCAGAATTTAAGCAAAACTTTTATCAATTACAAAACCAAACTTGATGAGTCAAAACCTCTTATTTTTTGTTGATGAAGGTGGCTTCGAAGACTTTACACCCTTATTTAATGAGCAAGGGTTTATGGTCGATTTTGAAGATTCTCAGCGTAAAGCAACTAAGCTTGCTAAGAAAAATACTTACCAAGTGCTCGTTGCTGAGTTTAGTCACAATCCTGAGTTTCGAGATAGAGTAAGTAACATAGAGTCACTGCTAGCAACTTTGGAAGGAAATTCTCCTCAAGCTAAAATTATTATTTTGTATGATGAGCTTAATCAGCCGCAATTGGACCAGCTTAAAGCGCGCTATCGCATGGACGCAACCTTAAAGTTTCCAATAGACAAAAATTTATTGAGTCAGCTCATTGTTTAGATGCTTATTAAAATAAACGTCCAACACTTGGCGTGCTAATGGTGCGGCTTTTGAGCTTCCGCTACCTGCATTTTCAACCACAACAGCAATGGCTATTTCTGGATTCTCGATTGGTGCAAAGCCTGTAAACAAAGCATGATCTCTTAATTTTTCCTCAAGATTCTCTGCAATATAAACTTCTTCAGCATCCAGGCCAAACACCTGAGCTGTGCCTGTTTTACCTGCTAGCGTGTAAGTAAGTTTTTGGTTTAATCTTCTAGCGGTACCTTTAGGCGAATAGATTACTTGCTTCATACCATCAACAACAGTTTCCCAATTTTTAATATTCTTGATAGGTATTTGCCTGCTGTCAGATTTTTTAAACTCAGTCATGGATTGGCCGGGTAGTTGCGTATTTTTCAATAAAGTAGGTTGAAATAACTGACCTTTATTAGCTACCGCCGCTGTTGTAATGGCTAGTTGAAGAGGGCTAGCTGTCATAAAGCCCTGGCCAATACCAGCATTAAGGGTTTCACCTTTGTACCAAGGTTCATTTTTATTAATTTTTTTCCAAGATTTAGAAGGTAGAATTCCTCCTTGCTCGCCAGGGATATCAATGCCAGTTTTTTGACCAAAGCGAAAAAGGTTTAAGCCATCATGCAAATTATCAATCCCCATCTTATTGGCTAAACTGTAGAAAAACACATCATTTGATTGTGCAATGGCATCTTTGACATTAACAGTTCCATGGCCATTTCTATCCCAATTATGAAACTTACGCTTGACTCCCGGTAGCTGAAAGTAGCCTTTGTCAAATACAGTGGTTTTGATATCAATTGTACCTTGCTCGAGTCCAGCAAGAGCTACCATGGGTTTGATAGTAGATGCAGGCGGGTACAAGCCTTGTATGGTTCGGTTTAGTTGGGGAATGTCTTTTGAGGACTGGAGTGAGTTATAGTTGGCATGAGAAATACCATTGACAAACCAATTAGGGTTGTAGATGGGGGTGCTAACCAACGTAAGCACCTCTCCATTTCTAGTATCAACAACAACAATAGCGCCACGTTTTCCTTTGAGCAATTCCTCTGCCTTTTTTTGCATGTCTAAATCCAAGCTAAGATATAGATCTTGTCCAGGCATCGCAGGTGTTATAACTTGAGTGTCAACGATACGTCCACTGACATTTCGCTCTATTTGCTTTAACCCTGTTCGACCATGAAGTAAAGATTCATATTGTTTTTCAATGCCCACCTTACCAACAAACAAAGTTCCAGAATAGTTATCTTTATCATACATGGCCTTGTCTTTTTTATTCATCCTCGAGACATATCCAATTGCATGCACACTAGAAGCCTCATGAGGATAAATACGATTGAAATAAGGCTCAATATCAACACCTGGAAATTGATTACTGACCAAAAACTCTGCAACCTGAATACCACTCAAATTAGTCTTAATAGGTATATTGTGAAATTTTTGAAAACGATTTCTATTCTTATAATATGATTTAATATCATCTTCATTTATAAGGCCAGTTTTTTCAAGGCTTAATAAAGTTGCGCTAATATTACCAGCTTTTTCAGGGGTGAGTACAAGCTGATATGTCAGCTTATTAGATGCTAGTATCTGGCCATTTCTATCAAAAATTTTACCTCTACTGGGGGTTATTGGCAGGGTTCGCATTTGATTACCTAAGGACTCTTCTTGATAGTACTCATAATTAACTACTTGGAGGTTGTAGATACGAGTTAACAATAAAAGAGTTAGCAGCAAGATAAAAATGAGTGCTAGCTTTAATCGAGATGATAGTAGTTTTTTTTCCAGCTGAGTATTACCAATACTTTCCATGGCTACTAATGTTTAGATTTTAATAGAAAGAATCGAACAACTGGCCAAATAAGCGCACTAGTAAGTGGCGCTAAGAGTAAATAATAGTTATCAGTAAAGCCGTGAATTAAAAAGTGCGAGAGAAAGAAAAATGCCAAATAAATACAGCTAGATAGAAATACATAGACTTGTTGAGTGCTAAGATTAGATACATAAAAAGACTGCTTGACGCTATTAATGAAAATACTAGCTACGATAAGTGCTAATGCATTTTGACCTAGAAGATCTCCTTGCAAAATATCAAGCAACACACCTAATATTAGGGCAATAAATAAACTACCTTTAACAGGAAAATGAATCAGCCAATAAGTGTAAAGTAGCAACATCCAAAAAGGAGAGCTATCCAAAATAGCATCATTCAAAGGCAGGGCGCTAAGAATGAATGCAAATAGTGTTATTTTAAGTAAAAAGACATAAGGGCGCTGAATATTCATAAGCCATCCAAGATAATAACAAACTCTAAGTCATGAATTTGTTGAATAGGCTCAAGTGTGACATACATAAAAGACTCATTTTTACGTTGCTCTACGTGAGTCACTCGACCTACTGGATAGCCATTTGGAAATTTAGAGCCAAGAGCGCTACTGACAAAAATATCATTTATTTGAATATCTGATTCAGGTTCAATGAATTTAACCAATAGCTGGTGTTTATTTTCAGCCACACCTTGGCTCATACCTTGAATGCCATTACGAACACTTTTAATAGGTACAAACTGTGTTGGATCACTTGCGATTAAGATGCTGGCATTGGTTGGTGTGATTTGTGTAATTTGCCCTAGCACACCATTAGCGCCAAGTGCTACTTGTCCAACTTTCAGATTATCATTGCCACCTTTGTTAATGATAATTTGTTTTTTTAATCGAGATCGAGTGACACTTTCAATGCGAGCAATAGTGAAGCTATTTTGTTGCAAGGCATAACTAGATTTTAGTAAAGAGTTGAGTTTTTTGTTTTCCAGTGCTAGCGCATCTACTTGCTGAAGCCTAACCTTCAACTTTAGTAGTTCGCTATTAAGGCTTCGATTATCATTAAGAAGTTGATCTTTAGAAGTACCCTGTTCGTTAATCCATGTATAAACCTTGCTAGGCAGGCTAACAACTAAATAAATAGGAGAGATTAGGGTGGCAACACTTTGTCTTAGATTATTGAGATAAGAAAACTTATAATCAAAAATAATCAAAAGAATAGCAATAGCAATTGGGGTAAAAATTTTAAGAAAGTACATTTTTCCCTATCCCAATTGAACATTGGTTTGCTTACTCAGCAGCCAAAAACCCCATGTTGTGCTTGCTGATCATATCAAGTGCAACACCACCACCACGAGCAACACAAGTTAAAGGATCATCAGCGATACGAACAGGTAAGTTGGTTTCTTGATTAATGAGTTTATCAAGTCCATCAAGTAATGCACCACCACCAGTAAGTACTAAACCATTTTCAGCAATGTCCGAACTTAGCTCTGGCGGCGTTTTTTCTAGCGCCGTTCTAACAGAGCTTACAATTGTTTTAAGTGGCTCTTGAAGCGCTTCAAGGATTTCAGTATTGGTAATCTCAAAGCTCACTGGGATGCCTTTAGCAACATCTCTACCTCTGTATTCCATCTTTTTAACGACGTTAGTTTTGAATGCAGATCCAACATCTTCTTTAATTCTTTCAGCGGTCGCAGGGCCAATAATAATACCGTGATCTCTACGTACAAATTTTACGATCGTATCATCAAATACATCACCACCAACTCGTAAAGAATCAGAATACACAATGCCGTTAAGTGACATGATAGCAATCTCAGTTGTACCACCACCAATATCAATAACCATAGCACCTGATGCTTCTTCAATAGCCATACCAGCACCTAAAGCTGCTGCCATTGGCTCTTCAATAAGATACACATCTCGTGCACCAGCACCAACAGCACTTTCTTTAATAGCGCGACGCTCAACTTGAGTAGCGCCACAAGGAACACAAATAAGCACTTTAGGGCTTGGTGAGAAAAATCCAGAATGCAAAACCTTGCGAATGAAGTGCTGTAGCATTTTTTCAGTGACTTTAAAGTCAGCAATAACACCATCTTTCATTGGTCGAATTGCTTCAATTGAACCAGGTGTTCTACCCAACATATTTTTAGCATCTTGACCCACAGCAATAACAGTCGCTTCCATTGATCCTCTATCTTGACGAATTGCCACTACAGAAGGCTCGTTTAAAACGATCTGACCATCCATATAAATAAGTGTGTTGGCGGTACCCAAATCAATTGAAAGACTGTGAGCTTTGAGAAAATTAAACATAAATATTCCTGATTAATTATTAGTAAAATAAGGAGATATAATACTATAAATTATTAGTATAAATACAACAATCCTAAAGGTAGAGTAAATATGAAAATTCAGCAAAAACATGTCATCGAAAGCGTCTTTAATGCGTTGCAATATATTTCTTATTATCATTCGCCTGATTTTATTCAAGCTTTGGTAAAAGCCTATGAAAAAGAAACACATGACTCCTCTAAAAATGCTATTGCTCAAATACTAATTAACTCAAAAATGGCTGCACTTGGCCAAAGACCTTTATGCCAAGATACCGGTATTGTGAATGTTTTTGTTGAAGTGGGAATGGATGTGACTTGGGATGCAGAGCTTTCATTAGATGACATGATTAATGAGGGCGTGAGACGTGCCTTTACTTTTGAGAAAAATCCATTGCGCGCTTCTATTGTTAAAGATCCTTTGTTTTCAAGAGAAAATACTAAAGATAATACGCCTGCTGTTATTCATTCAAAAATGGTTAAGGGGAGTAAATTAAGCTTTACAGTTGCCGCCAAAGGTTGTGGCTCTGAGAATAAAGCCAAATTTACAGTGCTTAATCCCTCTGATAATATTGCTGATTGGGTGCTAAGTATGATTCCAACAATGGGAGCAGGTTGGTGTCCACCTGGAATTATTGGTATTGGTGTTGGTGGTACGGCAGAAAAAGCTATGTTAATGGCGAAGGAATGCCTTATGGAGCCTATTGATATTACTGATATTGCACAAAAAACTAACCCAACAAACATTGAAAAACTTCGCCTGGAATTACTAGAAAGTATTAATAATCTTGGTATTGGTGCGCAAGGTTTAGGTGGATTAACCACTGTGCTAGATGTTAAGATTAAAGATTATCCAACGCATGCCGCCTCACAGGCGGTCGCTATGATTCCTAATTGTGCCGCTACACGTCATTTGCACTTTTCTATGGATGGTTCAGGTGTGGCCAAACTGCCAGAAGTTGATATGAGCATTTATCCAGATTTAGAAATGGATTATTCTAAGTATAAGCATGTTGACTTAAATTCACTAACACGCGAGCAAATGAATGACTGGAAAATTGGTGACACTTTGTTATTAACAGGCACGATTATCACCGGTCGTGATGCAGCGCATGCACGCCTTAAAAAGATGCTGGATAATGGTGAAGGTCTTCCAAAAGGGGTTGATTTTGATAATAAATTTATTTATTATGTGGGTCCAGTTGATGCAGTCGGCGATGAAGTTATTGGTCCTGCAGGCCCAACGACAGCAACAAGAATGGATAAATATACCGATATGATGCTTGAAAATACTAATATTTTAGGCATGATTGGTAAAGCTGAACGTGGCGATAAGACCGTTCAAAGCATTAAAGAGCATAAGGCCAGCTATTTGATCGCTGTCGGTGGTGCGGCATATTTAATTTCTAAATCAATTAAAAAAGCGAAAAAAATTGCATTTGAAGAAATGGGTATGGAGGCAATATATGAATTTGAAGTGAGCAATATGCCGGTTACTGTTGCGGTAGACAGTCAAGGTGAAAATATTCATGATGTTTTTAAAAATCTCCAAACGTTTAAATAGCAAAAAATTTCAGGCTTTATTAGCTAGTAGTTAGACGATTGATATATTGCGCGAATACAACCATAATAATACTTAGCTAGTATAATAACTCTCGAAGTTGGTCGGATGGTCGCTGGTAGGTTTACTTATCAGAGGAAAGTCCGGGCTCCATAGAGCAAAGTGCTAGCTAACAGCTAGGTAGGGTGACCTAATGGAAAGTGCTGCAGAGATTTAAACCGCCTATTTATAGGTAAGGGTGAGAAGGTGCGGTAAGAGCGCACCGCGCGGGAGGCAACAACCGTGGCAAGGTAAACCCCACTTGGAGCAAGCTCAAATAGGCTACCATTGATGCGGCTCGCATAAGGTAGCGGGTAGAGTGCTAAAGTATATTGGTGACGATATACGTAGATGAATGACCATCTATTACAGAACCCGGCTTATAGACTAACTTCACTTCTTTCATATTATCTTTTGCCTCTTCATCCTTTAACGGAGTTGTGCTAATAGAATGGCAATTGATTTTTTAAAATTTTTCATAAAAATAGTATGTTTTACTTAATGTATTTTTGTTGTAGAATAACTCTATGAGAAAAATTAAGATAATATTAATGATGTTTTTGGCCGCATCATCAAATGTTTTTGCCGATAAAGAGATATTGTATTCTGATAAAAATATCACTATTTATACTGATAATACAATGACTTATACTGGAAAAAAAACAGTACCAGTATTTAAACCTTCAAACTCTTGGGTAGAGGAGGACTACTTTACTCAACAAGAAAAATATTGCGAAGTGGACTCGATATATAGCAGTAAACTGAAACAAAGCCTTGTTGAAAACCGTTAAATAGGGTTATTTACATTGCGCCAAAATAGCGCGGTCTTTATGATTGTAATCTTTAAAAGTTTGTATATTATTAAACTTTCTTTTTAGTAATTTAACAATTCTGTCTTGCTGGTCATGCCCATGCTCTAATAATAAAAAGCCATTTTCCCCAAGATGATCAGGTGCTTGATCAATAATAATTCTAATATCATCTAGTCCATCTTTTCCTGCCGTAAGTGCACAAATCGGCTCAAAGCTTAAATCATCAAGATAGGCGTCGTTTTCTTCGATATAAGGTGGATTAGATATAATTAAATCAAAAGACTGATTAATAACTGGCTCAAACCAACTACCCTGTAAAAATTCAATCTGACTAGTTGCATTAGATCTGGCTACTTCGAGTGCTTTATTAGAAAAGTCAGTTGCACTGACTTGCCAATGAGGATTTTTATCCTTTAAAGTAATGGCAATAATGCCACTACCTGTGCCCAAATCTAGTAAATGACAAGGTTTGGTCTTGTCAGGGAATGTTTCGAGTGCAATATCAATAAGTAGCTCAGTTTCTGGACGCGGAATGAGTGTGTCAGGCGTCACTTTAAAATCCAAATGATAAAAGCCTCGACATCCACTTAAATACGCAAAAGGCATACCTTGCTGTCTTTTTAAGAGAAGACTTTCTAAGCGAGATCTTTCATTAAAACTGAGTGCATAATCATGGTTTAAAATAATCTCGGCACCACTTTTTTCAAGCACCAAAGATAAAAGTGGCGCGACATCAATCGCACCACTTTTAAGGTAATCTTGGACAGTTTTCAAAGCTTATATTTATAGCTTGACAGTTGTCAATCCTAAAGATTTCCAGTTTTGCATACCACCACGGAAATATTTAATTTTCGCAGCTGGATAGCCATATCTTAATAAAGCTTTAACAGCCGTTGGGGTTTGTCCACACCAGATGCCATTACAATACATCACTAAAGTTTTAGCATAGGTAAAGTCAAATACGTCGTCCACTTGAACACCAAGCTGATCTTCCATAATTTCTAAGGCTTTGTCTTTTTTCGTAAACAAAGTATAAGGAATATTAACAGCACTCGGTATTCCGCCAGTAATAGTTACCCAGTTAGGGGTGCGTGTGTCGATTACAACGATTGAATCATCACCTTCTGATTTTAGTCTGACATAATTAATCATTTCAAGCTCACCAATTGTCTCGACCAAGTGTGGTGCAAATGGATGCATCGGCTGGATTTTGCCACGAGCTGTTTTTAAATAAAAATCAGAAAGCTCATTATCTTGATCCTGAACTCGGAGTAATTTAATGGTTTTTTCATTATGAATAACATTAAGTGAAAAAAATCCTGGTGATATAAATACTTGCTTGGTTTTTTCGCCTTCAGCGCTGACCATTAGTGGCAGTAAACTTATTAATAAAATCGCTATTTTTTTCATTTTTCTCCTGTTGCTATACTTTTTTTAAATCAAAATAATTCTTAACAGCTACAATTAGCCCTAAACCGATAAAGGCACCAGGTGGCAAAATAGCCAACAAGGTACCTTGATAATCATCAAATACAGTAACACTCAACGTATCACCCAAACTGCCTAATATAAGGCTAGATTGGTCAAATAAAGTGCCTGAGCCAATTAGCTCGCGCATAGCGCCCAAAATAACCAAAATAATAGAAAAGCCCACACCCATCATCAGCCCATCAAGGGCTGATTTATCCCAGCTATTTTTGCTCGCGTAAGCTTCAGCTCTGGCCAGAATTGCACAATTTGTTACAATCAGAGGCACGAAAATACCTAAAATTAAATATAAGTCATAAAAATATGACTGCATCAGAAGTTCTACAATGGTGACGAATGATGCAATTAATAGTACAAAGATAGGAATACGAACTTCTTTTGAAATTTGATTGCGAAAAATAGACACGGTCACGTTAGAGGCAACCAATACAAAGGTTGTAGCTAATCCCAAACCAATAGCGTTAACAATATTATTGGTGACGGCCAAAAGCGGACACAAACCAAGCAATGCAACCAATGCTTGGTTGTTGGTCCATAGTCCATTTTTGGCAATTTTAATATAATCGTTCATAAGTCTTGATTATATCAACAACAGGGCGGCAAACACTCTAAAAGTCTTTGATTATTGAAATTTGTCAA
>JAOJBP010000015.1 GCA_028228555.1 Candidatus Thioglobus sp.
CGTTTGTAAATAAAGACACTACAAATAGATAGGACAAAACACATGAGTAACCAAAATATTAGAATTAAATTAAAAGCATTTGATCATCGTTTAATCGACAAATCAGCGCTTGAAATTGTAGAGACTGCTAAACGCACTGGTGCTAGTGTAAGAGGGCCAATCCCTCTTCCATCTAAGAAAGAGCGCTTTACTGTATTGACTTCTCCGCACGTTAACAAAAAAGCGAGAGATCAGTATGAGTTAAGAACTTACATTAGATTAATGGACGTTATTAGCCCAACAGATAAGACAGTAGACGCCTTAATGAAGTTAGATTTAGCTGCTGGTGTTGATGTAGCAATCAAGCTTAACTAGACAGATATAAATAAATTAGGAATAAGATCATGGCAATTGGTTTAGTAGGACAAAAATTAGGTATGACACGCTTAGTGAACGACGATGGCTCGGTCACGCCGGTTAGTGTTATAAAAATTGAACCTAATCGTGTTGTTCAAACAAGAACACTTGAAGTTGACGGCTATAGCGCTGTTCAAGTTACAACAGGTGCAAAAGTTAACAAAAAGGGTGAAGCTAAAGTACGTCGTGTACCTGCTGCAATCAAAGGCCATTATGCGAAAGCATCGCAAGAAATTGGCTTAGGTCTATGGGAATTTAGAGCAGATCCAAGCGAAATTTCAGATGCAACGAGTTTCGATATTTCTTTTTTTGGAACTGGGCATTATATTGATGTAACTGGCCAATCTAAAGGTAAAGGTTTTCAGGGTGGTGTTAAGCGTCATAACTTCCAAATGCAAGATGCTACTCACGGTAACTCAGTCTCTCACCGAGCGATTGGTTCTACTGGACAGTGTCAGGAGCCTGGTCGTGTATTTAAAGGAAAGAAGATGGCTGGGCACATGGGTGCTGAGCAAGTAACTCAAGAGTGTTTAGAGATTGTTAAGGTTGATAACGATAAAAATGTAATTTTAGTGAAGGGCTCAATACCTGGTTCAACTAACGGCATTGTTAAAGTTTCGTTATCACCTAAGAAGGACAAAATTAACGTTGTAGTTACTAAAAATATTCAAGATAATGCAGCTTCTGAAGCTGTTGAATCTACAGAAGCGTAAGGTTTTTAAGATGAAATTAAAAGTATTAAACATAAGCACAAAAAAGTCAACTACCGCTGAAGTAGATGATACTATTTTTGCAAGAGATTACAACCAGTCATTGGTTCATCAAGTTACTACAGCTTATATGGCAGGTGGTCGTCAGGGCTCTAAAGCTCAAAAGAATCGTGCTGCAGTAAGCGGCGGTGGTAAGAAGCCATGGAACCAAAAAGGTACTGGTCGTGCCCGTGCAGGTACATCGCGTGGCCCAATCTGGCGTTCAGGTGGTGTTACATTTGCTGCACAACCTCGTAGCTACGCTCAAAAAGTTAACAAGAAAATGTACAAAGGCGCTATATCAGTAATTTTTTCTGAATTAGCACGTACAGAACGCTTAAAGGTTGTTTCTGAATTTGATGTTCAAGAAGCTAAGACTAAAAATATAACAGCACTTCTTAAATCATTAAATATTAAAGATGCATTATTAATGACAGATGAGCTAGATGAAAATTTATACTTATCTTCGCGTAACTTATACCATGTTGGTGTCTGCGACACACAAAGTATTGATCCAGTTAGTTTAATTGGCTATCAAAATGTTGTTGTTACAGAAGCTGCATTGAAAAGAATTGAGGCAATGTTATGAATCAAGAAAAAATATTAAAAACTATATTGTCACCGCTTGTTTCTGAAAAAACAGCAATGTTATCAGCAAGCAATCAATACGCTTTTAAAGTTCGTGTTGATAGTAACAAGAAAGAAATTAAAACAGCCGTCGAATTATTGTTCGGCGTAACAGTTGAAAATGTTACAACTTCAGTTGTTAAAGGTAAACAGAAAGTATTTAAAGGCAGGATTGGTCGTCGTGTCAATTGGAAGAAGGCAATGGTAAAAGTGTCTGAAGGCCAAATGATTGACGTTAGCGCATCTTAAGAGAATATTATGGCAGAAGTAATTAGAAGAAAGCCTACCTCACCCGGTAGAAGATTTGTAGTTAATATTGTAGATAAAGATCTACATAAAGGCGAACCTTATGCGCCTTTAACTGAAAGCAAAAATAGAATTAGTGGTCGTAATAACGCTGGTCGTATTACTACCCGTCATAAAGGTGGTGGCCATAAGCGTCGTTACCGTATTATTGACTTTAAACGTAATAAAGATGATATTACAGCGCGTGTAGAACGTCTGGAATATGATCCTAACCGAAGTGCAAATATCGCATTAGTTTTATATGCAGATGGTGAGCGTCGTTATATCATCGCTCCTAAAGGTTTAAAGGCCGGTGATAGCGTTATTTCTGGTACTACAGTTACAATTCAAACAGGTAATGTTATGCCTTTGGCCAACATACCTTTAGGTAGTGTTGTTCATTGTATTGAATTACAACCTAAGAAAGGTGCTCAAATTGCACGTAGTGCAGGAACATCAGCACAACTTATTGCTAAAGAAGGTAGCTATGTAACGCTAAGATTGCGTTCTGGTGAAGTTCGCAAAGTATTGGCAGAATGTCGTGCCACCATAGGTGAAGTTTCTAAGAAAGAACATAGTTTAAGAAAATTAGGTAAAGCGGGCGCAACTCGCTGGAGAGGTGTTAGACCAACCGTTCGTGGTGTAGTAATGAACCCAGTTGATCATCCACATGGTGGTGGTGAAGGTAAAACAAGTGGTGGTCGTCATCCAGTTTCACCTTGGGGTACACCAACTAAAGGTTATAAGACACGTAGCAATAAACGTACTGATAAGCTTATCGTACGTCGCAGGAATAAGGGTTAATCATGGGTAGATCATTAAGAAAAGGACCATTTGTAGACGAGCATTTAATTAAGAAAGTTTTAACAGCTCAAGAGAACAACGATAGAAAACCAATTAAAACTTGGTCGCGTCGCTCAGTAATCGTACCTGAGATGATTGGTTTAACTATTGCAGTTCATAATGGCAGAGCTCATGTTCCAGTATCAGTTACTGAAGAAATGATTGGTCATAAGTTGGGTGAATTTTCTCAAACTAGAACTTTTAATGGCCACTCTGGTGACCGCAAATAATCAAAGGTGAATGAAATGAAAGAAGTTAAAGCAGTACATAAATATGCTAAAACCTCAGCTTTTAAAGCGCGTTTGGTTGCAGATCAAATTCGCATGAAGTCAGTAGAAGAAGCATTAAATCTTTTATCGTTTAGCAATAAAAAAGCTGCGGTATTAGTTAAAAAAGTATTAAATTCAGCGATCTCTAATGCCGAACATAACGACGGCATTGATATCGATGAATTAAAAGTAAGCAGCGTTTACATTGATGAAGGTTCAACGATGAAAAGAATTCGTCCAAGAGCTAAAGGTCGTGCAAACAGAATTTTAAAAAGAACAAGCCACATTACTGTCGGCGTAAGCAAGTAGGTTTAGTATGGGTCAAAAAGTAAATCCAAAAGGTATTAGATTAGGTATTGTTAAAGATTGGGATTCTAAATGGTATGCCAATTCTCAAGATTACCCTAAATTCTTATTGTCTGATATTGCAGTTAGAGATTTCTTATTCGAGAAATTGAGTTCAGCTTCTGTGAGTCGTGTGCAAATTGAGCGTTTAGCTAATAATGCCAAAGTTACTATTCATACAGCTCGTCCAGGTATTGTTATTGGTAAGAAGGGTGCAGACATTGAGCAGTTGAAAGCAACTATTTCAAAAATGATGGGCATCCCTGTTCATATTAATATTGAAGAAATTAAAAAACCTGAGCTTGACGCTCGTCTAGTCGCTGAGAATATCGCTCAACAACTTGAAAAGCGTGTTATGTATCGTCGTGCTGTAAAACGTGTTCTAGGAAATGCAACACGATTAGGCGCACAAGGTATCAAGATAATGGTAAGTGGTCGTTTGAATGGTGCTGAAATTGCACGTTCTGAATGGTACCGTGAAGGTCGTGTTCCATTGCATACTTTCAGAGCTGATGTGGATTATTCTTCATATGGCGCTAACACACAGTATGGTGTGATCGGTATTAAAGTTTGGATCTTTAAAGGTGAAATTCTGGACCATAAAAAAGGTACATTAGATGAGGTTGCTCGTCGTGGTGCTACAAATCAAATCGGTAAGAAGTAATAAGGACTGAGAAATGTTACAACCTAAACGTACAAAATTTAGAAAAATGATGAAAGGCCGTAACCGCGGTCTTGCAGCTGGCCATAAGGTTAGTTTTGGTGAAATTGGCCTTCAAGCTACTGGTAGATGTCGCATGACTGCTAGACAAATTGAATCAGCACGTCGTGCAATGACTCGTCATGTTAAGCGTACTGGTAAAATTTGGATTCGTGTTTTTCCGGACAAGCCAATTACTAAAAAACCTTTAGAAGTTAGAATGGGTAAAGGTAAAGGTAGTGTTGAATATTGGGTTTGCCAAATTAAACCTGGTCAAATGTTGTTTGAAATGCAAGGTGTTGATGAAACAATTGCACGAGAAGCATTTGCATTGGCTGCTGCTAAATTACCAGTTAAAACAACGGTTATTAAAAGGACGGCAATGTAATGGATATTAAAGCATTAAGAGATCAAGATATCTCAACACTAAACGAAACGTTAATGACGCTTTTAAAAGAGCATTTTGAATTACGTATGAAGCACAGTAGTGCGCAATTAGATGATGCAACGAAATTAGGTAAAACTAAAAGATCTATTGCACAAGTTAAAACAATTATTAAAGAGAAACAAGCATGAGTGATAACAAAGTAGAACGCGTACTTACAGGTACGGTTGTAAGTGCTGGTCGTGATAAGACTATTGCTGTTCAAATTGAACGCAAGGTTAGACACCCGATTTACAAAAAATACATCAAGCGTAGTACTAAAGTTCACGCTCATGATGAAAAGAATGAATGTTCAATGGGAGACACAGTTAGAGTAGTGGAATCAAAGCCATTTTCTAAAACTAAGTGTTGGGCATTACTTGAAGTGGTTGAGAAATCAGTTTCAATTGATTAATATCAAAATTTAAAGAGAGTTTAGACATGATTCAAATGCAAACAAAACTTAGTATTGCCGATAACAGTGGCGGTGTTAAAGCTATGTGTATTAAAGTATTAGGCGGTTCTAAGCGTCGCTATGCTAATATTGGTGATGTTATCAAGGTTAGTATTAAAGAGGCTTCACCTCGTGGTAAAGTTAAAAAAGGTGATGTTTATGATGCTGTTGTTGTTAGAACGGCGCAAGGTGTTCGTCGTTCAGACGGATCACGTATTCGTTTTGATAATAACGCTTGTGTTCTTCTAAATACAAAGTTAGAGCCAGTTGGCACGCGTATTTTTGGCCCTGTGACTCGTGAATTGCGTAGTGCAAAGTTCATGAAGATTGTTTCATTAGCTCCAGAGGTTCTATAATGCAAAAAATTAAAGTAAAAGATGAAGTGATCATTATTGCTGGAAAGGACAAAGGTTCTACTGGCACGATTACAAAAGTTATTGCTAATAAAGTGATTGTTGAAGGTAAGAATATTGCTAAAAAGCATGTAAAAGCCAACCCTACTGCAGGTGTTACTGGTGGCATTATTGATACTGAAATGCCTTTAGCTATTTCAAATGTTGCTATCTTAAACGCAGAAACTAATAAAGCTGACAGAGTTGGTATACGTACTGACAAAGATGGCAAAAAGGAAAGATTTTTTAAATCAAACGGCAAAGCAATCGTTTGAGCAAGTTAAGGAAATAAACCGTGTCTAGATTACAAGAAGAATATACAAACGTTATTAAGCCTGCTTTACAAAAAGAGCTAGGTCTTACTAACCCAATGGCAGTGCCTAAAATTGAAAAGATTACTATTAATATGGGTCTTGGAAGTGCACTGGGTGATAAAAAAGTTTTGCAAAGTGCATTAGAAGAAATGGGTCTCATCTCAGGTCAGAAAGCATTAACGTGTAATGCACGCAAATCAGTCGCAAGTTTTAAGATTAGAGAAGGCAATGCAATTGGTTGTAAAGTAACTTTACGCAAAGAAAAGATGTATGAATTTCTTGATCGTTTAGTTAGTGTTGCGATCCCTCGTATCCGTGATTTCCGTGGTTTGAAGCCTACATCTTTTGATGGACGTGGAAACTATAACATGGGTATCACGGAACAAATTACCTTTGCTGAAATTGATTTTGAAAAAGTAACACAAACTCGTGGTATGGATATCGCAATCACGACAACTGCTGCTTCTGATGATGACGCTAAGAAACTATTAGCAATGTTTAAATTCCCATTTAAAGGATAAGGAAAATGGCTAAAAAGTCTATGATAAATAGAGACGTCAAACGTTTAAAGATCGCTGAAAAGTTCAAATCTAAACGTCTTGAATTAAAGAAAATTATTAAGAGTGTGCACTCTTCTGATGAAGAGCGCTTCCAGGCAACTATTAAGTTGCAAGGTCTACCTCGTGATGCATCACCAACTCGTCAACGTAGTCGTTGTGGTTTGACTGGTCGTCCACATGGTTTTTACCGTAAGTTTGGTTTGGCAAGAACTAAGCTTAGAGAACGCACTATGAATGGTGAAGTTCCTGGTTTATCTAAAGCAAGCTGGTAAGGAGAAATAATATGAGTATGTCTGATCCTATAGCTGATATGTTAACGCGCATTCGCAACGCTCAAATGGTTGCAAAGAAAGAAGTTAATATCCCAGCATCAAATTTAAAATCTGCTATTGCTAGCGTAATGCAGCAAGAAGGTTATATTGAATCATTTTCTGTTGAAGGTGAAAAAGCCGCTAAAACATTAACTATTAAGCTTAAATATTTTGAAACTAAGCCAGTTATTGATACGCTACAACGTATCTCTAAGCCTAGTTTGAGAGTTTACGCTGCTGGTACTGAAATGCCAAGTGTAATGAATGGCCTAGGTATTGTTATCGTTTCTACCCCTAAGGGTGTAATGACCGGACAATCTGCAGCTGCCCAAAATGTTGGCGGTGAAGTATTGTGCAGTGTTTACTAATATTGGAGATATCAAATGTCTAGAGTAGCAAAAGCAGTAATTACAATTGAAAAAGGCATTGAGGTATCTATGTCAGGTTCAACAGTTACTGCAAAAGGAAAATTAGGTCAATTATCAATGGATGTAAATTCAGCTGTTGTAGTTGCATTTAATGATGACCAGATTAGCTTCACAATTGCAAAAGTTGAGAAAAAAGCTGAAAAATTAGCATGGGCTCAAGCAGGAACTGCAAGAGCAAACACAGCAAACTTAATCCAAGGTGTTTCAGTTGGCTGGGAAAAGAAACTTTCACTTATTGGTGTTGGTTATCGTGCGAAAGCAATTGGTAAATCATTAGATTTAACATTAGGTTTTTCTCATCCGGTAGTTTATGCACTACCTGAAGGAATTACTGTTGAAACGCCATCTCAAACTGAGATTGTCGTTAAAGGTATGGATAAGCAAAAAGTAGGACAAGTGGCTGCTGAAATCAGAGCTTTCCGTCCACCTGAGCCATACAAGGGTAAAGGCGTACGTTACACTGATGAGCATGTTGTTCGTAAAGAAGCTAAGAAGAAATAATTGATAAGGTATTCAAAATGAAACTTTCTAAAAAACAAGCTCGTATAAGAAGAGCAACCAAGTTTAGAGCTCAGCATGCTAGTAGAAGCACTGCGCGCCTATGTGTTTTCAAAACTTCTGCACATATATATGCACAGATCATTAGTAGCTGTGGCACGAAGACGCTTGCATCTGCTTCTTCACTTACTGCCAAGTTAAAAAATGGTGGAAATGTTGATGCGGCAACACAAATTGGTACTGCAATTGCCAATGCTGCTCAAAAAGCTAAAGTAACTAAAGTAGCGTTTGACCGTTCAGGATTTAAATATCATGGCCGTGTTAAGGCATTAGCAGATGCAGCAAGAGACGGCGGATTAGAATTCTAATCAACGACTCCAACTAAGACAAAATTAAAAGGCGACAAGAATGGCTGAATATAAGAAAAATAATAATAACGACGACAACGAATTCATTGAAAAATTAGTTAATATTCGTCGCGTTGTAAAAGTAGTTAAAGGTGGACGTATCTTTGGTTTCTCAGCACTAGTTGTGGTTGGTGATGGTAAAGGTAAAGTTGGTTACGGAACGGGTAAAGCTCGTGAAGTACCTGCAGCCATTCAAAAGGCAATGGATAAAGCTAAAAAAGCTATGAAAGCTGTTCCTTTAGTTAATGGTACGCTTCATTACCCGATTACTTCTCATGTTGGTGCTGCAAAAGTTTACATGCAGCCTGCATCTGAAGGTACTGGTGTTATTGCGGGTGGTCCAATGCGTAGTGTTTTAGAAGCGGTAGGTGTTCATAATATCTTAGCTAAGTGCAATGGTACTCGTAATCCAATTAGTGTTGTACGAGCTACGGTTGAAGGTTTAACTTCAATGTCTTCACCTGCAATGGTTGCTGCTAAGCGCGGTAAAACTGTTGAACAAATTAACGGAGAAGCGTAATGGCTAGTAAAACTGTCACTGTAACATTATTAAAGAGTTTTTATGGTCGTTTGCCATCTCACCGTGCTACGGTAACTGGCTTAGGCTTAAAAAGAATTAACCACACAGTAACCCTTCAAGATACGCCAGAAGTTAGAGGCATGATCAATAAGGTTGCTTACCTATTAAGAGTAGAGGATTAAGAAAATGTTTTTAAATACATTAGCACCTAGCGAAGGTGAAAAGAAAGATAGAAAGCGTGTAGGACGTGGAATTGGTTGTGGCTGGGGTAAAACTTGTGGTCGTGGTCATAAAGGTCAAAAGTCACGTTCTGGTGGTTTTAGTAAAGTAGGTTTTGAAGGTGGTCAGATGCCTTTACAACGTCGCCTACCTAAAGTCGGCTTCTCATCAAGAGTTTCTATCATCACTTCACAAGTCACTTTATCTGAAATAGACAAGTTGGAAGAGACAGATATTACTGTTGAAGTATTAAAATTACACAACTTAGTAACTAAGAATATCAAGAGAGTTAAAGTAATGTTATCGGGCGAAATTAATCGTGCAGTAACATTGACTGGTATTAAAGCAACAAAAGGCGCAAAAGCGGCTATTGAAGCTGCTAAAGGTTCAGTGAACGAGTAAATTATGTCACAACCTTTAGGCCTTTCTCAAGACTTATCTAAGCGCATCTTGTTTTTACTAGGTGCGTTAATCGTTTTTAGATTAGGCACACATATTACTATTCCTTTTATCTCTAGTGCTGCTCTAGCATCTTTAGTGCAAGATCAGCAAGGTACTATTCTGGATATGTTTAATATGTTTTCAGGTGGTGCGTTAGAGCGTTTGTCAATTTTTACGCTAGGTATCATGCCTTATATTTCTGCTTCAATTATTGTTACATTGATGACGTCAGTCATCCCGAAGTTAGAACAGCTTAAGAAAGAAGGCGAAACGGGAAAGCGTAAGATTACTCAATATACTCGTATGGGTACAGTTGTTTTAGCGGTTTTTCAGTCATATGGTATTTCAATTGCTTTGCAGTCTCAAAGTGCAGGTGGTGTTGCATTAGTTACTCAAACTGGCTTCACATTTAGCATGGTAACTGTCGTCACTTTAACAACAGGAACTTTATTCTTAATGTGGTTAGGTGAGCAGATAACAGAAAAAGGTATCGGTAATGGTATCTCAATGATTATTTTTGCTGGTATTGTTTCTGGATTACCATCAGCATTTGGTTCAACTTTGTCATTAGTATCTACTGGAGAGTTAACTGTTATATTAGTGGTTATTTTGTTAGCAATGACTTTATTAGTCACAGCATTTGTTGTATTTATGGAAAGAGGACAGAGACGTATTACGGTTAATTATGCGAAGCGTCAACAGGGTCGTAAAATGGTTGGTGGACAAAGCTCTTACTTACCTCTTAAGATTAATATGGCCGGTGTTATTCCACCGATTTTCGCCTCAAGTATTATTTTGTTCCCAGCAACCTTAGGTGGTTGGTTTTCTCAAAGTGAAGGTTTAGGTTGGTTGGCTGATGTAACAGCAAGCATCTCTCCAGGACAGCCTTTGTATGTATTGTTTTATGGTTTAGCAATTGTATTTTTTACATTTTTCTATACAGCTTTAACATTTGACGCTAAAGACACCGCAGACAATCTGCGTAAATCTGGTGGTTTCATCCCAGGTATACGTCCAGGTAAGCATTCTGCTGATTATATTGATTCAGTTATGTCTAGACTAACTGCATCAGGTGCTCTTTATATTACCGCAGTATGTTTACTGCCAGAATTTTTAATTTTATATTGGAACGTGCCATTTTACTTTGGCGGCACCAGTTTATTGATCATCGTCGTTGTGGTGATGGATTTTATCGCGCAAGCTCAGTCTCATTTAATGTCTAATCAGTACGAGTCATTAATGAAGAAATCAGGCTTAAATTAACAAAAGGTAGCAATCATGAAAGTAAGAGCATCAGTTAAGAAAATTTGTAATAATTGTAAAATTATTAAGCGTCACGGTGTCGTGCGTGTGATTTGTAAAGAGCCTCGTCATAAACAAAGACAAGGCTAATTTCAATTGACAATGTCAAACGCGCAACGTATAATTGCCCGTTTTTCAAATTCAAATTTTGTAAGCATTGAAAGACGTAAATATTTGCAAAATTAAGACTAAGAAGTAAGTATATAAGGAAACTATGGCAAGAATAGCGGGAATTAACATTCCAACACACAAACACATTGTAATTGGCCTACAGTCAATTTTTGGTATCGGTGAAACAAGATCTAAAAAGATTTGTGAAACCCTTAATATTGACCCGGCAACTAAAGTTTCACAGATACCTGAAGACCAGGTTGAAATGATCCGTGCTGAAGTTGCTAAGTTTGAGGTTGAAGGTGATCTTCGTCGTCAGGTTTCACTTGATATTAAACGTTTAAAAGATCTAGGTTGTTACCGTGGTGTTCGCCATAGAAAAGGATTGCCACTACGTGGTCAGAAAACTAAAACTAACGCCAGGACTCGTAAGGGCCCTCGTAAGTTAATTAAATAATAATAGGTAGATATTATGGCTAAGGCTCCAATTAAGAAGAAATCTAAAAAAGTAGTTACTGATGGTATTGCGCATATTCATGCAACTTTTAACAATACCATTGTTATGATTACTGACCGTCATGGTAATGCTGTTTGTTGGGCAACTTCAGGCGGTTCAGGTTTTAGAGGTTCTAGAAAATCAACACCATTTGCTGCGCAGGTTGCTGCCGGTAACTGTGGTGACAAAGCCCTAGCTTTTGGTATGAAAAACCTAGAAGTTCGTGTTAAAGGTCCCGGTCCTGGTAGAGATTCTGCTATCCGTGGTTTAAACGCAAAAGGTTTAAAGATTCAATCAATTACAGATGTAACGCCAATCCCTCATAACGGTTGTCGTCCTTCTAAGAAACGTAGAGTTTAAGGATAAATTATGGCTAGATATACTGGACCAACTTGTAAATTAGCACGTCGCGAAGGCACGGACTTATTTCTAAAGAGCGGCATTAGATCATTAGATTCTAAATGTAAAATTACTCAACTACCTGGCGTTCACGGTGCAAATGCACGTCGTCAGAAGGGTACTGAATATGGATTGCAGCTTCGTGAAAAGCAAAAGGTAAGACGTATTTACGGAATACTAGAAAAACAATTCCGTTCATATTATCAGAAAGCTTCTCAAAAGAAGGGTTCAACAGGTGAAAACTTATTATCACTACTTGAGTGTCGTCTTGATAATGTTGTATACCGTATGGGTTTTGGCTCTACACGTGCAGAATCTAGACAGTTGGTATCTCATAAGTCAATCCTAGTAAACGGTTCTATTGTTAACATCCCTTCTTACCAAGTGAGTGCAAACGATGAAATCTCTATTAGAGAAAAAGCTAAAAAACAAAGTCGTATTCAATTAGCAGTAGAGCTATCAGAGCAAGGTGATCAACCAGATTGGATCGATGTTGATTCTAAGGCTCTTAAAGGTCTATTTAAAAATGTTCCTGCACGTGATGATCTTTCTTCAGACATCCAAGAACATTTAATTGTCGAATTGTATTCTAAATAAGGAATTAATTATGCAAGGTAACGCAAAAGATTTTTTAAAGCCGAAATTACTTGAGTCTTCACAGACTGCAACTAATGAATTTAAACTTATTTTAGAGCCATTAGAAAGGGGTTTTGGTCATACTTTGGGTAATGCCCTTAGAAGAACATTATTGTCTTCAATGACAGGTTCTGCCGTGACAGAAGTTGCTATTGATGGTGTAATGCACGAATTTTCTACCATTGAAGGTGTTCAAGAGGATGTTTTAGATATTCTTCTTAATCTCAAAGAAGTGTCTATTGCTTTAAACACTACAGAAACTGCTGAAGTTGTTATTGAGAAAAAAGGCCCTTGTGAAGTTACAGTTGCTGATATTCAAGCTAATGGCAGCGACATCACTGCCCACAACCCTGAATTTGTTATCGCTACCGTTAATGAAGGTGGTCATATGCGTATGACTCTTAAGATCGGTACTGGTATTGGTTATGATACGGCTGCTTCTCGTTCAGACGAAGCAACTTCTATCGGTGGTATTCAGCTTGATGCAAGCTTCTCGCCAATTAAGCGAGTTAGCTTCACAGTTGACGCAGCTAGAGTTGATCAAAAAGTAAATCTTGACAAGCTTAACATGGTGATTGAAACTAATGGTTCTGTTGATGCAGAAGCTGCGATTAAACGTGCCGCTTCTATTCTTCGTGATCAACTTTCTTCATTCGTTGAATTAGAGTTGGTTGAAGAAGAAGAAGCATTGCCAACATCTCAGGATTTCGATCCTCAGTTGCTAGCAGCAGTCGATGAGTTAGAATTAACAGTACGTAGTGCAAACTGTCTTAAAGCAGAGCAAATCTACTACATTGGTGATTTAATTCAAAAGTCTGAGCAAGATTTATTGAGAACACCTAACTTAGGTCGTAAATCATTAAACGAAATTAAAGAAGTATTAACTGATAAAGGTCTAGATTTAGGAACAGATATTCCTAACTGGCCACCAGTTGATCTAATGAGTGAATAAGGAAATAACATGAGACATAGAAAGTCAGGTAGACAATTAAATCGTAACTCTTCTCACCGTAAGGCGATGTTTAAAAACATGGCAAACTCTTTGTTTGACCATGAAACAATCAGAACCACTTTGCCAAAAGCAAAAGAGCTTCGTCGTGTTGTTGAACCATTAATTACTAAAGCTGGAATAGATAGCGTTGCTAACCGTCGTAATGCTTTTGCAAAGCTACGTGATGATGCAATGGTTGCTAAATTATTCACCCAACTAGGTCCATTTTACAAAGAGCGCCCTGGTGGTTACATCCGTATTTTAAAAGCTGGTTACCGTACTGGCGATAAAGCACCAATGGCGATTGTTCAATTGGTCGATTTTGACAGCAAAACTGCTGCTTCTACTGATTCATAAGGAAAATAAAACATGCCTTCAATTAAATTAAGAGAGAACGAACCATTTGATATAGCCCTTAGACGTTTTCGTCGTTCATGCGACAAAGCAGGTGTTATTACTGACGTTCGTAAGAAAGAATTTTTCGAAAAGCAGACTTGGGTTAACAAGCGTATGAAAGCAGCAGCTGTTAAGCGTACTCATAAAGAGATGGCTAAAAATCGCGTTCATAGAAAGAGAATGTACTAAGAGAATTTTAACGCCTTACAGCGTTATCTAATTTCTTTAAATGCCGATCTTTGTATCGGCATTTTTTTTAATTTATTTATATTATTATGTCAATATTAAAAACACGCGTCACCAACGATATGAAGTTAGCCATGAAGGCAAAAGACAAGGCAGCCCTTAAAGCAGTTCGAATGATTTTAGGTGCTATCAAGCAACGAGAAGTTGATGAGCGCATTGAATTAGACGATGTACAAGTTTTAAGCGTTATTCAAAAAATGGTTAAACAACGTAAAGATTCTATTTCACAATTTAAAGATGCAGGTCGCACCGACTTAGTTGATGTGGAAGAGGCAGAGTTATTAATTATTAACAATTACATGCCTGAACAACTCTCTGATGAAGAGGTTTCTGCTGCTGTTGACAAAGCTATTGCCGATTCTGGCGCTTCTTCTATGCAAGACATGGGAAAGCTAATGGGATTGTTAAAATCTCAATTAGACGGCAAGGCTGACATGGGTGCTATATCTGGCTTAATCAGATCTAAACTGTCTTAAATAGTTCGCTTACACTATCAATCAGTATCTTTAATTATTCAGTGTTTCTACAAAGAAACACTGAATGTTACTATTAATAATTATTTAAATCAGTTATAATATATCAACATGAACTATATATTGGATCTGTTCCCCAGATACTGATTGTAGTTAATGCACTTATTATAGTGTTTAATTTTCTCGGAAATTTCATTAATATAACTAAGTTTTTGAGTGATATTCGCGAATAAAGTTGTTTTCATACTTATCTCCA
>JAOJBP010000016.1 GCA_028228555.1 Candidatus Thioglobus sp.
TAGAGCGTATGCTCAACAACAACCCCACAGCCGACGGAGTTAATGCACAAGATCTAGCAATTTTCCGTTCAGGTAAGCTTAAAGGCACAGGAATGCTAATTACGGATTTTTCTGATCAAGCAAAATCACAATCATATGAAATCTTCATTCCATCAATTCGCAAAGTTCGTCGTTTCGCCGAGCCTGCGCGTGATGATGCTTGGGGTGGTTCAGACTTTACCTTTGGCGATGTAACACTACGTAAGCCAAAGCATGAATCTCACGAGCTATTAGGCAAAGCAACATTTTCTGGCTGTTTAGGCATTATGAAAGATGTTAAGCGTAATAAATACACACAAAACGCTAAGATTGAGGCAGATTGCTCTACTGATGGTAAAGAGGTTTACAAACTTAAATCAACCGCTAATGATGCAAACTGGTGGTACGACAACCGTGTAAGCTACATCGATGCCAAAACATTTGCTGACTACCGCACTGAATACTTCAAAGGCGGCAAGCAAGTTAAAACCATTGATAGATCTTGGGTGTCTGCAGGTATCAGCGATCCACGTGGCAGCTACTGGGGTTACTGGTACGGTACAACACTAGCAACCGGTCATGAAACCATGGCATTTATTCCAAGAAGCGTGACTAGGGTAAATCATAAATATAAAGCAAAAAATTTATGGTCAACCCGTACGTTAAAGAAGATGCCTAGAAATATCAAATAAATTTAAAAACGTCATAGGCTTTGCTTATGACGTTTTTTTTTGTAATACAGTAAGTAACTTTTTAAAAATAAGAGGAAAAAATGAAAAAACAAAACTTAATATTATCAGTTGCCTTAGTAGCAGTATTCTCAGCTTCAACGGCATTTGCCGAAGCTGAGGTAACGGGTAAGATCGTACATGAATCTGCCAAATTTACCACATCAGGTATTGGTATTGGTGCGGCAACTACCGCAATCCAAACAGCTGATTCTCATGGCAAGGATAACTTTAAACAAGAGACAACTGCAAAAATCTACATTGATGACTCTATTGATGAGTTAGTAGAAGGGGCAACTTACCACGTAGAGCTAAACCTTATGAAGGATGGTAAGGCTTTAAATGATTATGATTCTAATGAATCATACACTCAGCGTGATGCACTACGTGAAGCATATATAGATACTACGGTTGATGATTGGTCAATCCGTGCGGGTAAGCAACAAGTGGTATGGGGTACGGCTGACGGCATGAAATTACTTGATGCAATCAACCCAACGGATTATTCAGAGATGGCGCAAAATCAAATGGAGGATTCTCGCATTCCAGTATGGATGATTAATGCTGAAACAGATATTGAAAGCGGCGGAAACTTTCAGTTTATTTTAAGTGAAGCTAAAAAGAATAAAATTGCAGGCTTAAATGCATCTGGCGATCAAGGTCATGCGTTTATTATGAAAGGTGTTGACAGTATAACTGGCAAGGTGGATGGATTTTTAAATCTAGTTCCTGCTATGGGTAGTGTTGCAAGCACCTTTAATGGCTCACCTGGTTATACTAACGGCGCATTGAATGCTGCTACAGGATTAACTGTTGCAGCCTATATTGCTGGTGGTGGTGGTGGTAGCTGGACGGGGCTAAACAATGCTTCACAAGCCACTAATTCCAATGTTACTAGATTAACAGATGGAACGGCTTCTGGTATTTCAGAGTCAGACTGGTCTGTTTTGAATCCAAACTCAATGTTTGAGTATATGAGCAACGCTACCTTTGCTACTTTTGATACTTTTGTTGGTGCGACCTCTTCATATGTTGTGGATAACTCAAAAGATTCGGATGCTAACATAGGTTTGAAATATAACAATTCAACAGAAAATGGCGTGAATTATTCGGCTAACTATATGTATGCCTATGATACAAATCCCTATATAGATATTAATTGGAAAAACTCCAGCGGAGAGATTTTGACTACAGTTCTAGGTACTAACAATACTATTGAGTTAAAGGATTCAGCTGATTTGTATTATGGTGAATTTGCTACTGGAACTGGTGTTGGTGCTGGTGGTGCCGATGCTGCTGTTAGTAGGGTTGCCAACCTTGAGTTTACTGAAAAGTTAAATAGAATTCAAAATTTGGGTGGTTCATTTGACATGGCTGTTGAAACTAAAGGGTTAGGTCCTGTGGTTATTCGTGGCGAAGGATTGTATCAAAAAGATGTTATGACGCCAATATTGGATAGAAATAAATTAGGGTATGGAGATCTTCCAGGTGCACTTCAGGCAGTAAAAGGCGATTACTTTAAATATGTTTTAGGTGCAGATATTACGGCAATGACTAATATGATGGTAAGTGCTCAAGTTATTCAAATCAGAAACTTGGATTATGTAGATAACAATGTCGATGCATCTGGTACAGCATGTGCCGCAACTACATCAAATTGTGGCGTTTACTCCGCTGACTCAGCTGTGATGCATATGAGTAACAACTTGCAAAAAGCAGAAGAAAATAAAGAGTTCTATTCTTTGTTCTTCTCTAAGCCATTTGGCGCTTCAGGTGAGCATAGATGGAACAACATCACTATGTATGAAGAGAACGGTGGTAAGTGGAACCGTTTAGATGCTGAATTCTCAATTGATGATGATACTCAAGCAACAGTTGAGTACAACAAATACTGGGGTAATGAAAATACTCAGTTTGGTCAATTAGAAAAATCATCTAATATCCAAGTTGGCGTTAAATACTCTTTCTAAGATTATTTAAAACCTAAAAAAAGCCTGCTTTATGCGGGCTTTTTTATCCATAGATTATGAGCATAGTTCAGATCTATAGATAAAAAAGCTTCATAAGAAAAAACAAATAGCTCGATACACACTCTAGGAGAGATAAAACATGAATAATTTTGCAAAAAGATACGCCGCATTCGCAATTGCCAATCGTAAGCTAATATTGGCCTTAATGGCGTTTTTTACTTTGTTCATGGGCTATTTTATTCAAGATTTGGATATTCGTAATGACCCAGATACGCTATTGCCTGAAACCAATCGCTACGTAGCTACCAATGCTTATGGTGAGCAGAAGTTTGGCTTTGGTAATATTATGGTGGTGGGATTTGTTTTAAAAGATTGTGTTGGTGGTAGTGATCCGTATTCTGATGCTGATGAGATTATTAATTTTGATCCTGAAACAGGTTTAAGAATTCACGAATCAGCCCCTGTGAAGATGACACAGAACATTTGTGAAGCAGCTGGCGGCGCATGGGAAGATAGTGCAGATGTATATCAGCCATGGTTTGTTAACATGGTGCAAAAAGCCCATAACGACATGGTGGCACTTGATCATGCTCGTCCATCCAATTTTATGGATATTGCTGCGCAAAAGATTAAGTACATGGGTACGTCTGAAGATGGCGGTTTGAAGTTTGAAAGACTAATTCCTGTTTCAGGTATTAATGGAAATGATAAAGCTATCGCTGATAGCCAGCTTGCACATCTTAAGAAAGGTATTGAAACCAACCCTGTGCTTGCACCAATGCTAATGCTTAAACAAGACAAAAATGGCAACCGTTGTGAATTTGCACAAGAAGGCTGGTATGACGACAATGTCTGTTCTGCAAAAGGCTTCTTTATTGTAGGTGACTATGCGGATTCGGTTAAGTCAGATTATTTTCCTTGGGTATCTTCAACCATTGCCTTGGTTGATGCAATCAAAGCTGAGCATGGTGACAGGGTAGAAGTAAGAATTGCCGGTGAACCGTACTTCTTGGCCTTCATGTTGTATGATTTAGTGCAAAAATGGTGGTTATTCTTAATTTCTTTCTTGATTGTTGTAGGGGCACTTTGGTACCTAAACAAAGGCTGGAGAGGCTCGGTATTCCCACTAATTGGTGTAGTGGCAACGATTATTATTACATTAGGTCTTATGGGCTTTACAGCTTACAAGCTGACAACAATGATGGTGCTTACACCAATGTTGCTACTTGCTATTGGTACAGGACATGCTGTGCAAGTTGTGCGTCGTTATCAGAGTGAATTGCACGGCAATGGTATATTGCCACTAAGCGCAGCTGAGCGTGCTATTGCACATACGATTGTTCCAGCAACGCTGGCGATTGTGACTGACATGGTGGGTTTCTTTACTTTGTCATTTGTGGATATTTCATTTTACAAAGCCTACGCGTATTTCGGTATGTTTGGAATGATGACGATTCTTATTACAACGACCACTATTGCTCCTATTTTAATGGCAATGTTCCCAGGTAAAGATTTAAAGCATGATGCTTCAATGACAGAGCCTTCTGCCTTTGAAAAAGGTATGGCTAATACATTGACCAGTGTGATCACTGGCAAGATGAAGATTATTCCAATTGGACTGATTGTCGCATTGGTGGCTTGGAGTACGGTACAAACTAAAGTCTTGGAGCCAACAGCTGATAGTTTGATGCCAGGTGTTGAAGTAGGCATCAACTACTCACGCGCTGCATTTAAATATGATTCAGATGCAAATATTGACTTACGACGACTAGGCGAGGTAATGCCTGGTGTGATTTCTGTAAATATTCCAATTAGAGGTAAGGCTGAGCATTTTCCAATGTTGCCAGCTTGTGAGTACGACGGATCACAAGCGCCAGGCTCTAAGTGTTGGGATGAAGATGAAGATGCACCACAAGGTGCGTTTAACCATGCTGAAGTAATGGCAGCGATCGAGAAAACTGAAGATTGGATGAGATCTCATCCAAATATTGGCTTTACTGGCTCATATATTCAGTTTTTGAAAATTGTGAACATGCTAATGATGACGCCAGAAGGTGAAGAGCCAAATCTTAAATACTTCCATGTGCCAAATACTGCATTCATTGAAAAGAATATGGATGTGTATGGTGACAAAGAAGATCCGACTTGGGTGCCAGATGCAAATGAAATTGTGACAGGTTTTAATGGCTTGTTAGAGGCAAATACCAATGCAGGTGATTTGGATTCGTTTGTGGCTAAAGGTTGGAATGAGGGTGTGATTATGGGCTTTGTTAATACTATGGATCCAGTTAAAACCCATCAAACAGTTAAAGATATTCAGCAGTGGTTTGTTGATAATAAAGACGAGCCAGGGTTTGATTTAGTCACTTGGGGCTTTAAGTCTGGCGATGTGGTGCATATGCCTGAAAGTGGTAAGATAGTTACTATTGAAGATAGCGGTACTGATACTGTAGCAGTGGGTGGTTTCTTGGGTGCAACAGAAGCCACACATGATGTTGCCGTACAAGAATATTTAACATCTCCGTTGATTACAGCATTGGCAATTTTCATTATTGCGGCATTGATCTTTGGCTCGCCATTGGTTGCAGCAATTCTAACTTCAACCTTGTTAGTAACGCTATTTGGCCAATATGGCCTTGGCGCTTACTTTACCAGTGTTGAAAACTGGTCGGGTAATCTTCATTTTGCAACGCTGGTTTCGTTATCGATTGCAATGGGTTTAGGTGTTGACTACGGTATTTATATGATATCTCGCTTAAAAGAAGAGATGGAAATTACGGGTAGTAAGTGGGTTGATTCATTAAGAAACACTCTAGAAACTACAGGTTCTGCGGTATTTGCATCAATCTTAGTATTACTTGCAAGTTTCATTCCACTACTAATGACACAGCTTGCAAATACTTGGGCGTTAGGTGTGTTTATTTCTGAGGCATTGATTATCGATATGGTTATTGCTCTTACGATCATTCCATTAATGGTTTACGTGTTTAAGAAATAAAGTTCGCTAAAATTTAAAATAAAAGGCTTACTTTGGTAGGCCTTTTTTTATTGCTGAAAACAAAGGCACTAAAGTATAATCCAGCCATGATTTATATAAATATTCAAGAATGGCGTTAATTGTACAAAAATATGGTGGTACTTCAGTAGGCTCAATTGAGCGTATTCAGGCGGTTGCACAAAAGATTAAAGCCTTTGCAGATGGTGGTGATCAGCTGGTGGTAAGTGTTTCCGCGATGAGTGGCGAGACTAATCGTATGACGGCTTTGGCACAAGAGATCCAAGATGTGCCATCTTTACGTGAAATGGATATGCTACTAACTACGGGTGAGCAAGTTACTATTTCTTTGCTATCTATGGCGCTTCAGCAGCTAGGTTGTGATGCGATTAGTTATTTAGGTTCACAAGTTCGCATTGTTACCGACTCTGAACACGGAAAGGCACGTATTAAATCAATCGATGATCATCGTATCCATGCCAGTTTAAATGCGGGTAAGGTTGTAGTAGTTGCGGGCTTTCAAGGTATTGATGAGCATGGCCATATTACAACACTTGGTCGTGGTGGATCAGACACAACTGCTGTGGCATTAGCCGCTGCATTAAAAGCTGACGAGTGCCAGATTTATACAGATGTGGATGGTGTGTATACTACCGATCCTCGTATTGAGCCAAATGCTCGTAAAATGAAATCAGTGAGCTATGAAGAGATGCTAGAGATGGCATCGCTCGGTTCTAAAGTTTTGCAAATTCGCTCAGTTGAATTTGCTTCAAAATACAAAGTACCTTTGAGGGTGTTATCATCATTGATTGATAACCCGGTTGGTACATTAATTACTAGTGAGGAAAACATTGTGGAACAAGCAGTTATTTCAGGCATTGCGCATAATAAAGATGAGGCAAAATTAAGCTTAATTGGTGTGCCAGACAAGCCAGGTATTGCCTTTAAAATTTTAAAAGCGATTAGTGGTGCAAATATTGAAGTGGATATGATTGTACAAAGTGTATCTGCTCGCGAAGGGCTAACTAACTTTGCTTTTACAGTTCATCGTACTGATTTTAATAAAGCACTAAGCATCCTAGAAACAGTTTGTGAAGAGCTGGGCGCTATTGGCGTACAAAGTGATGACAAAGTTGTTAAAGTGTCGTTGGTTGGGCTTGGTATGCGCTCACATGCAGGTATTGCTTCACAAATGTTTGAAGTGCTGCACAATGAAGGGATTAACATCCAAATGATTTCTACCAGTGAAATTAAGATTTCAGTGGTGATTGATGAGAAATATTTAGAATTGGCGGTGCGTTCATTGCACAGCGTGTTTGAATTAGATAAGGAATAAGAAAATGCCAGGATTTGAGGATAGAGATGGATTAATTTGGTTTGATGGCGAGTGGGTAGATTGGCGTGAGGCTAAAGTTCACGTGCTAACGCACACATTGCATTATGGTATGGGCGTTTTTGAAGGTGTTCGTGCCTATGAAACGGCTAATGGCCCAGCGATTTTTCGACTTGAAGAGCATACAGATCGTTTGTTTAATTCAGCCAAAATTATGAATATGGACATTGGTTTTTCTAAAGAAGAAATTAACCAAGCTCAAAAAGAGGCGGTTGCTAAGAATAACTTGGATAGTGCTTATATTCGCCCAATGTGTTTTTATGGCTCAGAAGGTATGGGGCTTCGTGCTGATGGCTTGAAAGTTCATACGATTATTGCTGCGTGGGAATGGGGCTCGTACTTGGGCGAAGACAATATGAAAAATGGTATTCGTATTAAAACTTCAAGCTATACGCGTCATCACGTCAATATTGCCATGACTAAGGCCAAAGCCAATGGTAACTACATTAATTCAATGTTGGCACTTCAAGAGGCGCTAACAGATGGTTACGATGAAGCGCTATTATTAGATGTAGATGGTTTTGTAGCAGAAGGCAGTGGCGAGAACTTTTTTATTGTGCGTGATGGTGTTATTTACACCCCAGATTTAACCTCTGCTTTAGCAGGTATTACGCGTGATGCAATATTCACACTGGCCGCTGATTTGGGCTATAAAGTTGTAGAAAAACGCATTACTCGTGATGAAGTTTATTGTGCCGATGAGGCTTTCTTTACTGGCACTGCAGCTGAAGTTACACCAATTCGTGAGTTAGATAATCGCACTATTGGCAATGGTTCTCGTGGACCTGTGACTGAAGTATTACAAACCCTTTATTTTGATTGTGTTTATGGACGTAATAAACAATATCAATCTTGGATTGCAAAAGGACAGTGTAAATGAATGAAACAGTAGGCGATTCTCAACAGCAATATGTAAGTCATTCTAATGTCGAAGCAAAAGACTTACCATTTCATTGTCCACCAGACGATGTGAAACAATGGAATATGCATCCTAAGGTATTTATCCAGTTTGATGATAAAGGTAAAGGCGCTTGTCCTTATTGTGGCGCAAGTTACGAGCTGATTTAATTAATAATGCTTGATAAGTTGGCCAATATTGTTTTAGTCGGACCAATGGGTTCTGGCAAAACCTCGGTTGGTCGCCGCCTAGCCTGCGTACTTAAGCGTGATTTTTTTGATTCAGATTTTGAAATTGTTGCGCGAACTGGTGTCTCTATTGATCATATTTTTGATGTGGAAGGCGAAGAAGGTTTTCGCAATCGCGAAACCAGCATGCTGACTGATTTGTGTGAGATATCTAATATTGTCATCGCAACCGGAGGTGGTATTGTTATCAAACCTGAAAACCGAGAGTTATTAAAACATAATAGCTTTGTGGTGTATTTGTCATCAAGTGTTGAGCAGTTGGTGGCTCGCACTGCTAGATCAAAATCTAGACCTCTGTTGGAGCGTTCTACTAATCGAGAGCAGACCATTAAAGATATACTTGAGGCTCGCGAATCTTTTTACCAAGAAGTGGCTGATATAGTGATTGACACCACGGGCAAGAAGCTATACGCTATTATTAACGAAATTACAAAATCTATTTCAAAATGAACAAAACTCTAAATTTAAGTATTGCTTTATTATTAAGCACAAATGCCGTGGCAATGACTCAAAATGAGTTTGTTGATCGTTTAAAAATCACGCATCCATTTTTTACTCAGCAAGCACTCGAGCAGCAATCTTCACAACTTGATTATGTGGCTAGCACTGCTAACCAAGATTGGGTACTTGGAAGCTCTATAGACTCTAAAAATAGGCTAAATCAGCAAGTCTCTAGTGGTAATATTAGTGCAACGCATAAAATGGTAGACTCGGGTGCAGACGTCTCCATTAGTAAGTCTTGGAGTGATGTATCGAGTAAAACAACTGCATTAACCAGTGATAAATTTTTAGTTAATTACACATTGCCTTTACTGAAAAATGTAAACGGTATTAACGATCGACTATCAACTGATTTATCAAGTCTTAAAACTGATATAACCTCGCTTAAATTAGAGCAAAGTGAAGAGGAATTTGTATTGTTGAAATTGTTTAAGTTCGTAGATTTAAGCCATGCTCAGCAACAGTTTTCTCTAACAAAAAGTCGACTTGAACTGGCTGAGCTAGAGTTAAAGCTTGTAAAAGATAAGTTTGCTCAATCAGTGGTTGATAAGGTGGATGTCTTATTACAAGAAGATGCCTATCAGCGTGCTTTTCAGCAACAACTCCAAGCTGAGCAGGATCTAGATTTATTAAAGCAAGAACTTGCGATTACTCTTGATATGCCTGCTCAATCTATGAGTAGCGAATTTGATTTATATCAGTTGTATCAATCAAACTTAGGCAATTTACGCAAACACTTGCAAGTAAATGCCACTGAAATGAGAATGGCCAAGCTTGAGCAGGAGATACTTGCAAGGCAATTAAAAAGTGATAAAAATAATACCGAACTTAAGCTAGATTTGAATCTGGGTGCTGGGCGAGATATAGATGATATTTGGAATGTAGGATTAGGTCTAAGCTATCCATTGGGTAACACGAAAGCAAAGTCTGCATTAGGAAAAACCCAAATAGAGCTCACTAAAGCCAAAGAAAATACAGCTGAGTTGTTGTTAAAACTTACCATTCAGGCAAGTGTGCTTGACAAGAAAGTCGCACATTTGGCCAAACTTTTAAACTCATATCAAGCTCGAATTGAAATTGCAAAGTCTAGAGCGCAAGAAGAAAAACGTCGCTATGAATTAGGAAATTCTCCAGTTAGTTTTGTTATTTCAGCGCAAAACAATGTTCAAGAGGTGCGATTAAGTTATGCATTAGCAGCGCTTAAGTATCAAAAATCTGTACTTGAATTTCAAGCAGCTGTTGATCAGCTGTTATAGTGGCAATTAAATATACAATTACCCCTAAAAATTTACATGCCCACTTGTTTGAGGTTGAGCTTAAACTTCAAAACCCTAATCCATTAGGTCAAGTCTTTTCACTACCAAATTGGATTCCTGGTAGCTACTTAATACGAGATTTTGCTAAAAATATAGTTAGCATTCAGGCGCATAGTTGTGGGCAATCGCTAGAGATTAAGCCACTGGATAAAAACCACTGGATTGCCAGCCCTTGTAATGATGAGATTACTTTAAGTTATGAAGTGTATGCTTTTGATTTGTCAGTAAGAAGCGCTTATCTTACTAACGAGAGGGCATTTTTTAATGGCACCAGCGTGTTTTTATTGCCATTGGGTTTTGAAAATGAAAAGTGTGAGTTAAGTATTAAACCGGCAGAAAGTAGCCATATACTAGGTAATTGGTCAATTGCAACAGGGCTAAAAAAAGTTTCTACTTTAAATTTTGAGGCGAATGATTACCAAGATTTGATTGATCATCCGGTTGAAATGGCTGATTTCACATTGTTTGATTTTGAAGTAAATAATGTTAAACACCAAATGGCTCTGACTGGTATGCAAAATGCCGATATTTCACGTTTAAAGCAAGATCTAAAAACTATTTGCCAGCATCATATCGCTTTTTTCAACAATGATATTCCTTTTAATGATTACTTGTTTTTAACTCTAGTGAGAACCCAGGGTTATGGTGGCTTGGAGCATAAGAATTCAAGTAGTTTGATTTGCTCAAGAAAAGAGCTTCCTGGAATTAATATGAGAGATGTTAATAAGGAGTATGCTCGTTTTTTAGCGCTTTGTTCTCATGAGTATTTCCATTCTTGGTGGGTTAAAACTATTAAGCCTGCTAGTTTTCATCAGCTTGATTTAAGCCATGAAAACTATACTGAACAGTTGTGGATTTTTGAAGGCTTTACCTCTTATTATGACGAATTATCCTTGCTTAGATCAAAGCTATTAAATCCAGAACAATATTTGGAGTTATTTGCGCAAACCGTTACTCGCGTTCAAAAATCAACAGGGCGTTTTACTCAGTCATTAGCGCAATCAAGTTATGCGACTTGGACCAAATTTTATCAGCAAGATGAAAATGCGCCTAACGCCATTGTAAGCTATTACACCAAAGGCGCACTACTTGCTTTCGTTTTGGATATAGAGATTAGAAAACAAACAGATAATCAAAAGTCCTTGGATAATGTATTGCAATATGCTTGGGAGCATTATCAAGAGTGTGGCCTAGAAAATAACACTATTCAAGCAATTGTGAATCAAATAACTAATAGTGATTTAACCCAATTTTTTGATGACTATCTTTATGGTGTAAAGGAGTTACCATTACAAGCTAGTTTTGCCTATGTAGGGGTTGAGTGTGAATTTGTAAAGCATTTGGAAGACTTGGCAGATTTTGGATTAAGTATCAGGACTCAGGGTGATTTTAGCCACATTACACAAGTGCTTTCTAACTCTAGTGCTCAACATGCAGGCCTTTATGTAGGTGATAAAATTGTGAGTGTGAATTACCAGCGGCTAAAAGACAAAGAGCTAATTGCGCAGATTAATAAATACATCGAAGGTGACGTGATTAAAGTTGGACTATTGCGCGACGATTTGTTACTTGAGATTTCTGTTGCTATTGGCAAAGTTACTCCATCATTTTGTAAGCTTAGTTTAATTCCAGAGGCTAATGAGCAAATCACCAAACAACAAAGACAATGGCTTTACCAAGAATAGTCCTGCCTAAATTACTGCTAAAGCCAGTAGGTCGTGCCATTAAAGATTTTGACATGATCAAAGAGGGTGATAAAATTTTATTAGCTGTTTCTGGTGGTAAAGATTCACTGAGCTTGTTTCACTTACTAAGACATTTTCAGCGTCATGCGCCTATTCATTTTGATTTAGGTGTTGTCACTATCGATCCTCAAGTTGAGGGTTTTGAACCTCAGACGCTCACAAGTTTCTTTAAAAAATTTGATATACCATATTTTTTTGAAGAGTTTCCCATTCTTGAGCAAGCTAAAGAAAGCATGAAAGGAGACTCTTATTGCTCTTTTTGTGCGCGCATTAAGCGCGGATTGATGTATAAAGTGGCCAGATTTGAGGGTTACAATGTTTTAGCACTTGGCCAGCATTTGGATGATTTGGCAGAAAGCTTAATGATGAGCATGTGCCATAATGGCAAAATTCAAACTATGAAAGCGCACTATATTAATGACGCTAAAGATTTGCGAGTTATTCGCCCTATGGCGTATGTTCGAGAGAGGCAATTAGCAGATTTTGCAGCCACTGCAAATTTACCAGTAATAGCTGATTCATGTCCAGCATGCTTTACCATGCCAACTGAGCGCGACCATTTTAAACAGTGGCTATTAACCGAAGAAAAGCGCACGCCAAACCTATATAAAAATTTACTGAGTGCCATGAGGCCAATGCTAAATGAAGTTAATG
>JAOJBP010000017.1 GCA_028228555.1 Candidatus Thioglobus sp.
TTTTTTATGGTGATCAAATGACTGTCAATGCGGCCAATAGTCTATTAAAAACATTGGAAGAGCCACGTGAAAATACACTGATTATTATCTTGGCACATAATATTCAAAACTTACCAACAACTGTTGTTTCTCGTTGTCAAAATATTCATATTGCACCCAGCTTTGATGACAAAACTCAAGCGTGGCTTAAAGCGCAACTCAGTGAAACCCAAAATGCTGATTTTGATGTCACACAGCTGCTAGAAAATACTCATGGCGTACCTTTTAAAGTACTTAGTGAATTAACAGAGGGTGGTTTTATTGCTTATCAAGCTTATCAGAATCAATTACTTAATATTGCTACTCATCCGTTAACTATTAATCAAACACAAATATTTGAAGGTAATGAGCTGGAAGTATTACACTGTTTGCAAAATTTAATTTTTGAAGCAATTAAGCTTAAAGCTACCCATCAAGAGGGTGGATTGATTGAGCTTAATCAGTTAGCTGAGCGTGCAAAATCAGATTTTTTATTCAAACTACTGGATGATGTATATCAAGCCATTCGCTTATCAAAAACCAGTGTAAACCTTAAATTATTATTGGATAATATTTTAATTGTGTGGTCTCACATCACCCATTTAAAGCAATATCCACAAATAAGTTCAAATTATTAGGAGTAAATATGAGTCAATCAGATATCTTATTCGAACAAGCAAAAAAAGTTATACCGGGTGGGGTGAATTCTCCAGTTCGTGCCTTTAATGGTGTCGGTGGAAATCCAATATTTTTTACTCGAGGTGAAGGTTCTTATTTATTTGATGCAGATGATAAAAAATATATCGATTATGTGGGTTCATGGGGCCCCATGATTCTTGGTCATGCCAATCAAGAGGTAGTTTCTGCGGTTAAAGCGACTTTGGAAAATGGCCTAGGCTTTGGCGCTCCTACTGAAATTGAAACAATTTTAGCCACCAAGGTTTGTGAGCTGGTGCCTTCAATTGAAATGGTGCGTATGGTGAGCTCTGGAACTGAGGCAACCATGAGTGCTATCCGTTTGGCTCGTGGGCATACTGGCAGAGATACAATTATTAAGTTTGAGGGTTGTTATCACGGCCACTCTGATTCGTTGTTAGTTAAAGCCGGCTCAGGTGCTTTAACTTTGGGCGTTCCAACCTCTCCTGGTGTGCCAGCTGATTTTGCCAAATATACGCTCACTCTTGAATACAATAACTTAGAGCAAGTTCGTGAAACGTTAAGCGAAGTGGGCGATAAGGTCGCTTGTATTATTGTTGAGCCTGTTGTTGGAAATATGAACTGTATTCCACCAGTTGATGGTTTTTTACAAGGATTGCGCGAGGTTTGTGATGAGCATGGCGTAATCCTAATTTTTGATGAAGTAATGACAGGATTTCGTGTGGCATTAGGTGGTGCACAAGAGCTCTACAACGTTACTCCTGATTTAACTACTTTAGGCAAAGTCATTGGTGGTGGATTACCAGTGGGCGCATTTGGCGGTAAATATGAAATTATGTCATCGATTGCACCATTAGGTCCTGTTTATCAAGCGGGAACCTTGTCTGGCAACCCAATGTCGATGTCAGCAGGTTTGGCTATGCTTAATGTCTTGTCAGCGGATAAGAATTTTTACCAAAAGCTTGATGCTAAAGTTCAAATGCTAACTGACGGCATTTTGGCTAAGGCTAAAGAGCATAATATTGGCATGATAGCCAATTCTGCTGGCGGCATGTTTGGATTATTTTTTACAGACTCAACATCAGTCACCAACTTTAATGAAGTTTCAGAATGTGATGTTGAAAAATTTAAAAAGTTTTATCATTTGATGCTTGAAGAAGGTATTTATATGGCACCTTCTGCTTATGAAGCAGGCTTTATTTCTAGTAGCCATTCTGAGCAAGATATTCAAGATACCATCGATGCAGCTGGACGTGCATTTGCTCAGCTTTAATATTTTATGAATATTGAAGTTGTTGAATCAGAGCTAAAAAAAGCTGCAATAACGCTAGATCGGTTTAACAACAACATTACTATTTTTGGCTCAGCTCGAGTTGATAATGACAGTGATCTGGCAAAAACTGCCTACCAATTAGGTAGACGTTTATCTGATCAAGGGTTTAATGTACTAACGGGTGCAGGTCCTGGCATTATGAGAGCCGCTAACCAGGGTGCTTTTGAAGGCAAGTCTAGTAGTATTGGTCTAAATATTAAACTACCTAAAGAGCAAATCGCAAATCCATTTTTGGATCAATGCTTAATGTTTGAGCATCTTTTTACTCGTAAAGTGGCATTAATTAAATATGCAGATGCTTGTGTATTTTTTCCCGGTGGCTTTGGTACCGTTGATGAGCTTATGGAGGCTCTTGCTTTGGTGCAAACTAAAAAAGCTAAGTCAATTAAAATATTCTTACTGGGAGAAGCTTTTTGGAAGCCTTTAATTAGTTTTTTTAAAACCCTTGAGCAGTTTCAATATATTGGACAATCTGATTTAGAATTATTTTGTATTGTTGATAGTATCGACAATATCATAGAACAAATGAAGGAGCAATAATGGCATTAGCTATTTTTGATTTAGATAAGACCCTTATTAATGGCGACAGTGATTTTCTCTGGGGCGATTTTATGAGTGAAATAGGTGTGGTGGATGCACATACGTATCAGGCAAAAAATCAATATTTTTATGATCAATATGCACTCGGTCAGCTTGATATCAATGAATACTTAGAGTTTTGTTTAGAGCCACTGTCTAAACATGACATGAAAACACTCAATAATTGGCATAAGCAATTTATGCAGGAAAAAGTTGAAGCCATTTTTCTCCCTAAAGCTCAAGCCGTAGTTAATGAACACAAGGCTAAAGGAGATACTTTATTAGTAATTACTGCTACCAATAGTTTTGTGACTGCACCGATTGTAGAGCGTTATGGTATTAACAACCTATTAGCAACTAACCCCGAAATTAAAAACAATCAATACACAGGTAAGGTCGTTGGTGTGCCTTGTTTTCAACAGGGAAAAATTACCCATTTAAAACAGTGGCTAGAATTAACTGGAGAAAGTATGAAGGGCGCTAGTTTTTATTCAGATTCTCATAATGATCTACCTATGCTTGAGTTGGTGGATAATCCTGTGGTTGTGCATGCTGATCAAAAATTACTAGCAATTGCATTAGACCGAGGTTGGCCAAGTTTGGATTGGACTTAAAGTATTTTAATCTTAAATTTCAGACAATAAAAAACCGCCTAATGGCGGTTTTTTTGTCAGTAGCTTATCCTACAAGATAGAAGAAACTACATGTACAAGTGATGATCACCATCAGCTGCTTCATCAAAGTAAGTTGCAGCACCTGCAAACTCAACACCATCAATGAAGTCGTCTTTGCTATAGCCAAACAACTCAACAGTCATTTCACAAGCAATAAACTTAACGTCAAACTCTTGACACATTGCACGAAGCTCTTCGATTTTAGCAACACCATGTTTAGCCATGGTTTTTTTCATTAACCATGTGACTAAAGACTCAGCGCCAGGAATATTCCATAGAACATTTGGAATTTTAGGACCAAAATCAATTTTTTGTAACCATTTAGGGCCAAAAGGCATCTTCATTGGCATACTTGGGTTTCCAATTGGAGAAACTCTAAGCTTAGATGTGTCTTTTAATAAAAGATTTAAACCATAGAAAGTAAAGAAGATTGTTACCTCTTTATCCATTGCAACACCAGTAGAGGCGATGATGAAAGGCGGGAATGCCCAGTCAAAAGTACCTTTAGTAGCGATGATAGTCATTTTATTGTTATCTGACATAGTTATTCCCCTTTAAGATGATTAAAGATTAAGCTCTTTCAATCGTGAAGATGTACTTACCAGCATCTTCAGTTGTAGAGATAAGCTTGTTACCAGTCTGATTACAAAAAGCCTCGATATCTTTTACTGAACCTGCGTCTGTAGAGATTACATCTAAGATCTTACCAAGATCCATTTTTGATAAAGCTTTCTTAGTTTTTAAAATTGGTAATGGGCAGTTTAAGCCTGATGCATCTAAAGTTTCGTCAGCCATTGGTGGACTCCTTATTGTGTTTTAGTTAAAAATATTACCTTGTTTTTTTGTAAACAAGTTCGGCTATTTTAGTCGCACAAGGCTAAAGAGTCAAATATAATGAACTCATGATAAAGATTATTGCCATGTGTTCGTTTCTAGTTACTAATGCTTATGCATTAAATCTACCTCAGACGAATCTACCTGAATCACTCCAAGAGCAAAAGCAAGGCAATGAATTCTTGCAAATTATCTGGAATACCGACAGAGTGGTTGGCGATGTGGAGACTCAGGTCTATTTAAAAAAAATTGGCCATGAGTTAAGCACTTTTAGTGAAGACCCCTCTAAGCATTTTGATTTTTTAATGCTGGATGATAATAGTATTAATGCTTTTGCTGGCCCTTATGGCTATATTGGCGTTCATACAGGCATGTTACTTAGCTCGGAATCAGAGGCAGAATTGGCAGGTGTTCTATCCCATGAAATGTCGCATGTTACTCAAAACCATTTGAGTCGTTTTAGTGAAAAAACTGACAAACAAACTTATATCATGGTGGCTGGAATGATCGCTGCTGCATTGGTTGATAATACTAATGCATCTCAAGCTATTGCGGCTTCAACCGTTGCTGGAACGGCGCAACAAAATATTAACTTTACGCGTGAACACGAATGGGAAGCCGATAGAATTGGCACCAATATGCTAAGTAAAACTGGCTTTGATCCAAGTGGTATGGCGCATTTTTTTGAAAAATTAAAAGATGACCCTAATGCACAAGAATTTTTAAGATCTCATCCCTTAAGTATCAATCGAATCTCTGATGCCATGCAACGTTCTAGTCGACTAACGGGCGATTATCGAGAGGATTCATTTGAGTATCAAACCATTAAAGCTAAGTTATATTACCATCAGAATAAGCGCATTAAGCTTAATAAAGACTTAAGTGTAACTTTGTATATGCAAGCATACGAAGCATTAGAGGCGCAAAAATATATCCTCGCTAAGAGCTATATTGATCAACTTTTAGAAAAAAACCAAAATGAGCCAAGCTATATTTTAGCAGGCAGAGTTTATTCTAAATTGGGCCAGTTAGAAATAGCACAACAACATTTCTCAAAAGTTTTACAAACAGAGTCAGGTGTTTATTATGCAGCTCAAGCTTATTTAGAAAATCGTCAAACTCAAAAAGGCATTCAACTTTTAAGACGCTATTTAAAGCAAAACTCAGGCACTTATCAGTCGCATAAGTTACTATCTTCTTTATATGTCGATACGGGAAGCTTAGACCGTGCGCATATTCATAATGCTAAGGCATTAGTAACTCAAGGTAAGCTTGATCAAGCGATAGATCGCTACGAGAGAGCAAAGTCGACCACTCGCTCTCAAGATCTATTTGATGTGATTAATGTTGAAATAGAGCGCTTAGAAAAGCGAATAGATCTTTATAAAGAATTACTTTAAGGGTGTTTAAGCGCCGACAACTTTAACGCCATTAGGAGTGCCCAATAATAAAACATTGGCACCACGATTAGCAAACAAACCATTAGTAACTACACCAACAATACTATCTAGCTTTGTTTCTAAGGCTTTAGCATCAGTAATTTTCAAACCTTTAACGTCTAGAATTTGATTGCCGTTGTCAGTAGTGAAATCTCTAAGGATGGCTTGACCACCAATTTCTTTTTCAATAGTGCGTTTTACATGGTTAGCTGACATTGGGATGACTTCAACAGGCAGTGGAAATTCGCCCATAACTGCCACTAATTTTGATTCATCAGCAATACACACGAAACGCTCTGCAACTGCAGCGACGATCTTTTCACGAGTTAACGCGCCACCACCACCTTTGATAAGGTTTAAGCCATCATCCGATTCATCCGCACCATCAATATAAACAGAAATTGTGTCAACGTCGTTTAAATCAAATACTTTAATACCATGAGCTTCTAAGCGATCCGCTGTTGCAACTGAACTTGCTACCGCACCAATAATATCGTCTTTCATCGTGGCCAAAGCATCAATGAAAAAATTAGCGGTAGAGCCCGTACCCACGCCTATAATAGTATCTTTAACAACGTATTTAAGTGCTTCTTGTGCAACGTCGAATTTCATTTCGTCTTGAGTCATGATGTGCTCCAATTTTTTTTATAAATTCAATCGATTATACCCTGAGAGCCCAGTTTACCTATTATGAAAAAAATCATTCTTGCGAGTAATAACACTGGAAAAATACGCGAATTTAATGCCATGCTTGCAGGTTTTTATGAGGTGGTTTCTATGGCTGATATGAATGTTAAAGAAATGCCAGAAATTGGGCTAACTTTTGTAGAAAATGCACTCATTAAAGCGCGTAATGCAAGCATGCAATCTGGCTTACCCGCACTTGCGGATGACTCTGGTATTGTGGTGGATGCTTTAGAGGGTGCACCTGGTATTTATTCTGCTCGCTATGCGGGTAATCATGGCGATGATGAAGCTAATACACAAAAATTGCTAGATGATATGAAACAAGTTTCCGATGCTAAGCGCTCAGCACGCTTCTGGTGTGCTATTGTTTTTGTTGAACATGCGAATGATCCAACACCCATTATCATTCAACGAGGTTGGGAGGGTGAGATTATGCGAGAAAAGTCGGGTGAAAACGGCTTTGGCTATGACCCTATCTTTTACGTACCAACTTATAAAAAATCTTCTGCTGAGCTATCTTCAGAGCAAAAAAATAATATCTCTCACCGAGGTAAAGCACTGCAAGCACTTTTGAGTGAGTTAAAAAAATAAACTAAAATGCTAGAATTACCACCACTTTCACTCTACATTCATTACCCTTGGTGTGTTAAAAAATGCCCCTATTGTGACTTCAATTCTCACGAAAATGGCGATAAAAATGGCTATATTGAAGAATTACTAATAGATTTAGACGAAGACTTAAGTTATATTCAGGGCCGATCTATTCATTCAATTTTTATAGGTGGCGGCACACCTAGTTTGATGTCCGAAGAAGATTTATCACAGCTATTTAATGGATTAAGACAAAAGCTTAATTTTGATCAAAATATTGAAATTACCTTGGAAACCAACCCAGGCACCTTTGAAATTGAAAAATTTAAAGCTTTTAAAAAAATAGGCATTAACCGCTTATCAATTGGCGTTCAATCTTTTGACAACCAAAATCTAAAAGCACTGGGTCGGATTCATAGTGCTCAAGAGGCAACTAAAGCTTGCATTGAAGCGAGTAAGATTTTTGATAACTTTAATATTGACTTAATGTATGGACTGCAAGGGCAATCCACAGTTGAATGTTTGTCCGATCTACAACAAGCAATTGATCTTAATCCTACACATATTTCTTTTTATCAGCTCACCATTGAGCCTAATACTTTGTTTGCAAAATTCCCGCCTTTACTGCCAAAAGATGATGATATTTGGTCTATGGGTGAAGCGGGTGTAGATCTGCTAGAGAAAAATGGTTTTGCTAGATATGAAGTGTCAGCTTTCAGTAAGCAGCCCTCAAAACATAATATCAATTATTGGGAGTTTGGTGATTACCTCGGTATTGGTGCAGGTGCACATGGAAAAATTACCCTCATTGATGATCAAAAAATGATTAGAACACTTAAATCTAAGGCGCCCAAAGATTATATTGAAAATCGTAAAAAAACGACCGAGCCAATTGATAATCTGGCATTTGAATTTATGCTTAATGCACTCAGGCTAAAAGAGGGTTTTGATGAGTCTTTATTCTCTAGTAGAACAGGAAAATCAATAACGCTAATCCATGATAAACTTAATCAAGCAAAGGATTTAAGGCTCTTAAAACAGCGCGGATCAAAACTTTATCCTACCCAAAAGGGTTTTGATTTTTTAAATGATTTACAGGCATTATTTTTATGAAAAAATTAATTATTTTAACAAGTGCATTGTTTTTAACAGGGTGTTTTGATAATGGCGATGTGCAAGCCAAGGTTGAAGATAGTGTCCAATTGGGAAAGGCAACTTTTGAAAAAAACTGTGCCTCTTGTCATGGAAAAGACGGAGAGGGGATTGTCAAAGATTGGAAAAAAAGACAAGCGGATGGAAACTATCCTGCGCCACCAGTAAACGGCTCAGCACACGCCTGGCATCACTCACCAAAAACTTTATTAAGTACCATTAATAATGGTGGTGCAAAATTGGGTGGGCGAATGCCAGCCTTTAAGGATAAGTTGAGTGAAGAAGAAAAGCTAGCAACGCTTGACTATATTCACAGTCTTTGGCCAGAGGAAATTCAGAAAAAATATGACTCAAGATTTAAATAACAAGTATGCTGATTCAGGTGGGGTTAGTCACAATGACTCTCTGCATGTAGATGACTATGGTCATGGGTAAAGTTTTATTATTTATAGCGATACTCACATTGGGTATTTTCCTGTTATTTTATGATAATGAGTGGCTTGAGTCGAAGAGGACTGCTGGAAAAGGTCTTTTTCCTGATGCAAACTATAAGTCTAGTATTTCTCAAGGAGAGGTTGAGTATCAAAAGACTTGTGTAAGGTGTCACGGGGAGGGTTTGTTGGGAACTAAACAAGGCCCTTCACTACTTGATAGTATCTATGGCCCCTCTCACCATGCAGATTTGTCATTTTATTATGCGGTAAAAAGCGGTGTTAGACAGCATCATTGGAGATTTGGCGATATGCCAAAGATTGCAGGACTTACGCCAGAAAGGGTTAGCGATATTATTGCTTATGTACGTTATCAGCAAAAAAAGTTAAATAAAAAGATGACAGGCGGCGGTAAATGAAAAAAAATATTGACAAGTTTTGCTATGGCAGCACTATATTTGTTAGATAGTTATGTAATTAAAACTGATACTAGAGTGAGTGGATTTCTTCTAATTTTAAGCAATATTTCATAGTTCTAGCTGCCAAAGAAATAATCGGTTAATCGCGCACTCATTAAGTAAAATAACAGAAAATTTTAAATTATTTTAATTATGTCTGACAGCACACACAATATAGCCAGCGTCCTGACCGAAAGCTTGCCATACATCCAAAAGTTTCAAGGCAAAACCATTGTGATTAAGTATGGCGGTAATGCCATGGTTGATGAAAAGCTTAAATCAAGCTTTGCTCGAGACATTGTTTTGATGAAATCTGTTGGTATGAATCCAATTGTAGTTCATGGTGGTGGACCACAAATCGGTAAAACCTTAGAAAAGATTGGAAAACAAAGTGAGTTTGTTGGTGGCATGCGTGTGACTGATTCTGAAACCATGGATGTGGTAGAAATGGTATTGGGCGGTTTGGTTAATAAAGAAATTGTTAATTTAATCCATCAACATGGCGGCCACTCGATTGGCTTAACTGGAAAAGATGGTAGCTTGATCTCAGCTAAAAAGCTTCATCATGTTGACTATCCAACTTCAGAAATTATTGATTTGGGCCATGTTGGCGAGGTTGATAAAATTGACACCTCGGTTATTGAGTTGTTATTAAAAGGTGATTTCATTCCTGTGATCGCACCAATTGGTGTGGGCCAAGATGGGTTTTCTTATAACATTAATGCTGATTTAGTCGCAGGTGCTATTGCCCAAGCGCTAAATGCAGAGAAACTTATCTTACTAACTAATACATCAGGCTTACTAGATTCTAAAGGTGAGCTTTTAACAGGTTTGGATGCAAAAATGGTGGATGAGCTAATTGAAGACGGCACGATTTATGGCGGCATGCTGCCTAAAATCGGCTGCGCATTATCAGCAGTTAAAGATGGCGTGAAATCTACACATATTATTGATGGTCGTGTTCCACATGCCGTTCTTTTGGAAGTTTTTACAGATAACGGTGTTGGCACGCTGATCACGTGTAATGAGTAAAGAACATCGCGATACTATCAAGGTAGTCGACTGTCAAGTATTAGCGCATTATAAGTATGAAGGCGATCAATATATTATTACGCTTGCCTCAGACGTTATTGCTAATGAAACTAAGCCGGGACAGTTTGTACATATTTCTGTGTCAGATGCACTACCCATGAGACGCCCAATTTCAGTCATGTCGGTTGATAAAGAAAATGCCACTTTTGATTTATTATATAAAGTCGTTGGTAAGGGAACACAGCAATTATCTGAGCGCAAAATTGGCGACGTGTTAAGTGTAATCGGCCCAATTGGCAACGGCTTTACAATGACAGACAAAAAGCGACCACTATTAATTGGTGGTGGTGTTGGTATGCCGCCTATGGTGGCTATTGCTCAATCGATCAAAGACAACGATTATCAACCATTTGCTATTTTAGGCTCTGAAGTGCCATTCCCTTTTGATGCACAAGTAGCAAGTGACGGCAAAGATTATCAAGGTGCAACACATACCATGCCCGAGTTTGAAGATTGGGGTGTTGAGTGTCGCTTAGCCAGTTTGCAAAACTACGAAGGTTGTTTTAAAGGCTACGTAACAGATCTTGCTAAGGTTTATTTAGATGGCTTGTCAGCAGAAGAGCTTGCCCAAGTTGAGGTGTATTCTTGTGGTCCACACCCAATGCTTGAAGCCGTTGCCAAATTAGCTAAAGAATACAACTTACCTTGCCAAGTATCGCTAGAAGAAAACATGGCATGTGCGGTAGGTGGTTGTGCAGGATGTGTGGTTGAAGTGCAAACGGATAATGGCCCAGCCATGAAACGAGTTTGTGTTGACGGACCTGTATTTGATGCTACTACTGTTTTTTAAAATGAGGTAGGCTTTGCCTATTTAAAAAAATCGGTAAATAATATGATTGAACAAAACTTAGCAATAATCCACAATCGTATTAATACCGTTAAACATTCGCAAAAAGTTACACTCATTGCTGTTAGCAAAACCAAACCCGCCTCAGATCTACAACAAGCTATTGACGCAGGACAAAAGCATTTTGGTGAAAACTACCTACAAGAAGCCTTAGAAAAAATTCAAGCGTTAAAAGGCCAAGATTTAATCTGGCATTTTATCGGCCCGATTCAATCCAACAAAACTAAGCAAATTGCACAAAGTTTTAGCTGGGTGCATAGTGTTGATCGGCTCAAAGTCGCAAAGCGGCTAAATGATCAGCGCCCTGAAAATTTAGAAAAACTCAATGTACTCTTGCAAGTGAATATTGACAACGAACCTACTAAATCAGGCGTATTAATTGACGAAATTGATGAATTAATGCCTCATTTTGAAAATTTCTCAAATATTTCCCTTCGAGGATTTATGTGTATCCCAAGTCCTGATCAGTCGGCGCAAAGTTTCGCCAAAATGGCTCAAATACTCAATAAATACCCAAATTTAGACACTTTATCTATGGGAATGAGTGCTGATCTTGAATTAGCCATCAAAAATGGTGCTACTTTCGTGAGAATTGGCAGTGATATCTTTGGAAAAAGGGCTTAAAAGCTGCATTCGCAAAATTTGTCAAATTTTTAGCTAGCAAATTACCCAGATTTAAGATTCAATCTATTGATTTTTTCTTAAGCCAAACACTTCGTAAGTACAAGTACCCAAAGAAGAAAATAATTCCACCAATAATATCGCCAGGAAGAAAAGTAGATAGGAAAAATAAAGGATCTGGCTGCAGCCAATGCTCTGAAAGGGTTTCGAGATGATGCTGCGAGTAAAACGCTATAAACTTGAATAAAGTATTAATAATAGCTGGCGTACCTGTAACACCGAGTTGTTTAGAGATTTCTAATTGGTCAGCAACCGGATTGTCGCAATTAGAGACGTCAACAATAGTGCCGCTATCATTGTAATCATCCATGGCTTGATTTCTATCATCTGCGCACCAGATTTTTTGCATCTTAGCTTGTGCCTTAGGGTGTAATGAAGCCAGAGGAGAGGCAAGATATTTAACGCTAATGCCTAAATCATTCATCTTCCCTATATTGTTATGAAGTTTTCTACAGTAAGGGCAATCAACATCAGTAAATACATGAACCTGATATTTTTCATTTTGAGCTTTATAGATAATTTTATCGCTATCTTTGATGGTATTGATTAGTGCTAATTTCAAGTTTTTGACTTTGCTACTTTTTTGAATCAAACTTCTAGTCTTTATGTTGACCACATCGCCTTGGATTAAGTATTGACCATCTTCAGAAATCAACATAGAGTCAATTGGGTTGTAAGTGATTACTTCATATACGCCTTTAAAAGGTGAATCGGTAATATCATTTTTATCGATTCCATCAAAGAAGCG
>JAOJBP010000018.1 GCA_028228555.1 Candidatus Thioglobus sp.
CAGGGTTTTAAGGCTAAAAAGGTATTAGTTGTAGGTTTGGGCGAATTGCCAAATAATGCTAAAAATTACATCAAAGCATTAACGGCTGCAAGTGGAGTACTAAGCTCAACTAAAACAAAGAGCACCATGTTTGCTAAGGTTGATATTGAAAATTTTGATGAAAGTTGGACTCATAAGGTCTCAGCAAGAGTTCTGAAAGATGCCGATTATGAGATTCAGCAAGTGGGCGCGCAGGAAAAAACAGACACGCTTGAGAATATTGCCATTCAATCTTCACACAATGATGCTCATGAGTTACTTCAGGGAAGCTCTATCGCGAGTGGCATGAAACTTACACGTCATTTAGGGGATTTACCCTCAAACATTTGTACGCCAACTTATTTGGCGCAAACAGCTCAAGATTTAGCTAAAGAGTTTAATCTTGAGTGTGAAATTTTAGAGGAATCTGATATGTCTGCCTTAGGTATGGGCTCATTGTTATCTGTTTCAAAAGGTTCAATCGAGCCACCAAAACTAATTAGTCTAAGCTACAAAGGTGATGCAAACTCAAAGCCGATAGTATTGGTAGGCAAGGGCGTTACTTTTGATAGTGGTGGTATTTCACTTAAGCCTGGTGCTGGTATGGATGAAATGAAATATGACATGTGTGGCGCTGCTTCTGTGATCGGAACAATGCGAGCTATTGCACAAATGAAACCTAAGATAAATCTAACTATTGTTGTGCCTGCTGTTGAAAACATGCCTGCACATAATGCTTCAAAACCAGGTGATGTGGTTACTTCAATGTCAGGGCAAACCATTGAAATTTTAAATACAGATGCAGAAGGGCGTTTAATTTTGTGTGATGCATTAACGTATGTTGAGAAGTTTAATCCAGAAGTTGTGATTGATACAGCTACCTTAACGGGTGCAGTAATTGTGGCATTAGGAAAGCATCATTGTGGTCTAATGGCTAACGATCAAGAATTAGCTAATGATTTAATTTCTGCAGGAAAAGATTCTCTAGATACCGCATGGCAACTACCACTTGATGATGAATATGACGAGTTGCTTAAATCTAATTTTGCTGACATGGGTAATATTGGTGGGCGTGAAGCAGGCAGTGTAACAGCAGCTTGTTTCCTAGCCAGATATACAAAAAATTATCGTTGGGCACATTTAGATATTGCAGGTACCGCATGGGTAAGTGGTGCTAAAAAAGGCGCAACAGGAAGGCCTGTACCACTATTAACGCAATATATTCTAGACCGCGCTAAATAAGGAAAAAAATATGTCAAGTTTTGAAAATGTAGAAGTCATTAAAGCCGCTAATATTTATTTTGACGGCAAGGTAACATCGCGAGTTGTGGTATTTGCAGATGGCTCAAAAAAGACCCTAGGAATCATGATGCCGGGTGATTATGAGTTCGGAACCGATGAGAATGAACTAATGGAAATTCAAGCTGGAGAAATGGATGTATTATTGCCAGGTGAGAGTAATTGGCAGACATTCGCTAAAGGTTCATCTTTTAAAGTTGCTAAAGATTCAAGCTTTAAGTTGCAAGTAAAAGAAGTAACTGACTACTGCTGCTCTTATTTTTGAGCCTCTTTATCTAGCCAAACACCCAAGCCCTGGGCGCAGATTTCCAAGTCACCTTTGAATAATTTAACTTGTTGTTGTTCATCAAGCTTAACACCATGTTGAGTTGCAATATTAAGTAAATATTTGAGCAATGAATCTTTAATAACCTTATGACGATTTTCCTCATCAGCTGATTTTTTGGCTATGGCAACAAAACCATTGATATGTTGTATGAGCATATCAGCAGATTCTTTTGTAAATTTTATTCTATTGAAATGAGTTAAATAAGCAAATTTTGGCTTAAGCATTAGTAGTTGATTAACTGTGCTAATCCAAGCCTGAGGATCAAATTGTACGGGTGTCGTCGGTGGAAAAATCAACACACCTTGTTCAGTGTCAAATCCACGATAACTCACTCCTAATGTGTCACCAGAGAAAATACCTCTGGACTGCTCATCCCAAATACATAAATGATGTCTAGCGTGACCAGGTGTGTCGATAAATTTTAAAACTCGTCCACCTAAGTTAATAACATCTCCATCTTTGGCAATAACAACTCTGTTTGATGGAATAGGGATTAGGTCACCTAAAAACTGCTTAAAGAATAATTCTCCATAGACACCAATTACACCAGCACGCAATTTGGAAGGATCAATTAAATGTTGAGCGCCACGCTCATGAACAAGAACATTCGCATTAGGCAGATGTTTTATTAACTCACCAGCCCCACCAGCATGGTCTAAGTGAATATGCGTGAGAATAATATGATCAACCGCTTCAACCTCTATGTTTTTGTCTTTTAAGGTAGCCAACAGGTTGGGCACTGATAAGTGACAGCCAGTATCAATAAAGGCAGCTCGACCATTATGTTCGATTAAATAAGCAGCCACAAAATCTTTTCGCATGTGCTCAGTATCAATACAGGTGATGTTAAAGTCTAGTTCGTGATAAGTAGGATTCATAAGCTTATTTTAGATCAAAAAAAACCGCCCAATTGGGCGGTTTTAAACTGAATTTTTAGTCGTTTAGAAGTCGCCTTCTGCGCCGCCATCTTGGATCGCTGTAATGACACGCTTAACTTCTAGTGCTTTTTCTAGTAAGTAGTCTGGTAAAGGGGCGCCACCGTAAATCATAGCGTTCATATCTAAAGTGTACAGCCATCTTTGACCTTCTTTATCTTCAATTAATGCTAAACGACAAGGTAGATAAGCAGAGAATGCATCTGAATGATCAACCATTGTCATTGCAGTACGTGGAGAGCAATATTGGTAGATTTTTAAGAAACGTTGCTTTTCACCTGTTTGCAATTCAACCATTTCAGATAGGGGTAGCATGCCAACTGAACGAATACCTTCAGCAGTAGCAATACTTTCCATTGCCTCTTCGACATCTTTATTAGATACATCATCAGCTACTTTAACACGCACAATAGAGGCCATAGTAATATCACCTGTGTCTAACAATGTGTTTGTCATTGGCATATATACCTTCGACATGGCTTCTGGGTGTAACTTAGGTGAAACCATTTCACTAATAACTTTAGAGGTAACCCCATACTGAACTTGTAACGTTACTGCGTAGTAAGCTGCAACTGCACCGATTACGATTAACACCCATTTAATTAAATTAATTATTCCACCCACTTCTATCTCCTTTTATTAGATTGCATATGCTTTATATCAATTATAGATTTTAGCACCATAATTAACCATAATGGAAAAAATATATCACTATACAGGCCTTAACCCATTAAGAACAATACTAGTCAAGCTAATAACGCCAACAATTTTTCCATTATCCAGCACAGGACATCTAGATAAATTAAAGTGGGTTAATAGTTCGGCACAGTAGCGAATATCCATATGTGGATGAACTGACATAGCAGGTTTATTCATAATTTCATAAATATTGACGCGATCTAATGCACGATCTTTGGCGATAACTTTAGAAGCAATGTCGGCAATTAAGACAACACCATATTCATCATGATCATGAGATTTTTCCACTAATAACATTTTTGTTTTTTTGTATTTCATGTCAGTAAGTGCCTGCTGAACAGTGGTCTTACTATCAACAATATCAACTTGTGTCCACATAACGTCTTTGACAAACGTAGGTGTATTTTTTTGTGTCTCGTTACTCATTATATTTTCTCCTCTATAGTCTGCTCTAATGCCTGAATTTGATGCATGACACCAACGGCGTCTTCAACATCTATCTGAAAAGCAATACCCTCTTTAGAGTTTGCCTCAAAGTCACCTGCATCTGCAACACTCTCTAATATTTCTCTAGAAAGATGCTGCTCTACAAGTAATAATAATACATCTCTAGGGGTTTCCAGACTCAACCCTAAAAATGTTTTAGTATGCTCAAGCCCTTCCCCTCTAGCTTGAGAGATGATAGTGGATCCTGTGGCGCCTTTTTTTCTAGTCGCCTCAAGAATTCTATCAGTTTTGTCGCTATCAACAAAAGCGATAATCAATTTAAAGTGCATAAATGCCTCCTGTTATTAATTGTGTTTGTCATGGTTTAAAAAATGAATAATTTGCACATAAGCAAGTACACTCATGATAGGAAAAAGAGAGGCGAAGGCTATTAAGCCAAAACCATCAGTTAATGGATTTCGTCCATCAATAGCAGTAGATAGCCCAAGTCCTAGGGCAGCAATAATTGGCACAGTAACAATGGAAGTTGTTACGCCACCTGTGTCATAAGCCAGTGCAATAATATTTTTCGGTGAAAAATAAGTTTGGATCAAAACCAGTATGTATCCACTAATAATGAAATAATGCAGGGGAAGTCCAGCCACAATTCTAAAGCTACCCAGTGCAATTCCAATGGCAACGCCAATGGCAACTACGATGCGTAATGTTTTAACCTTGATAAAACCACCTGAAACTTGATTAGCTTTAATAGCTACTGCCAATAGTGATGGTTCAGCAATGGTGGTGGCAAAACCAATACACCCGGCAAAGATATAAACCCAATAATAATCATACCAATTCAAAGGGTCACCCACTAAATCATTTGATGTGAGTTGTATTGCCATGATTTTTCCAAGTGGGAATAATGCTTTTTCTAGGCCAATGATTAGAAAAGTAAGCCCAATCCAAACTAAAATAAATCCCGTAATAATACGTTTTAAATGTGGAATTTTTTGCTTTAAGATACCTAATTGAAAAATAAATAAAATAGCCGCAATGGGTGCTACTGCCCAAAAAGTTTCTACAAAATAATGCGGTAATGATATCATTGCAAGATACCAAACAACATGACAGCAATAATAGGTAGCAATGAGGCAATTGCGATCATACCAAATCCGTCAATAAGTGGATTTCTTGCGCGAATACTACTACTTAATCCAACGCCTAATGCAGTCAGCAAGGGAACAGTTATTGGCCCTGTAGTTACGCCACCTGCATCATAAGCAATACCAATAATAAAATCTGGTGCTAAGATTGTCACCAGCATAACCATTAGATAGCCACTGATAATTAAGTATTGAATAGGCCAGCCTTTAAGAATTTTAATGACACCAATAACAACCGAAAGACCTACGGCAATAGCCACGGTATAGCGAAGGGTTTGAGCGTATTGATCGAGTTCGAGCTCAGAGGTTATGATGCCACCAAATTGGGCAACCTTTGCCGCCTCATTAGCCATAATTATTAAATCTGGCTCGGCAATTGTCGCGCCAAATCCAAGGGCGAAAGAAAAAGCCAATAACCAAGTAATTGATCCTTTTTTAACAAAAGAAAAGGCTAGCACTTCACCAATAGGAAATAAGCCCAACTTAAGTCCATGCATAAATAAAGTAAGACCAATAAGTACAAACCCGGCACCTATTATAATATTATCCATATTGGGAATAGGTTGTTGCAGAACGATAATTTGAAAAAAAGCAATAACCAACACGATTGGCGCTAAATCTTTTGCACTGTCTGTCAGATTGTGGACAAATTGATAAAGCGTTTTTTTCATAAGTGTTATTTTATAGATGCACTGAATTATAATACTTGCACATGAATCGTATCATCTTAATTAATGGAAAAGACCAAACCAAACTGAGTGTATTTAATCGCCTGGTGCAATTTGGTGATGGCTTGTTCGAAACCTGTTTGGTTGTTGATCATAAATTGATCTTAGCGGAAGAGCACTTTAAGCGATTGGAGAAAGGCGCTAAGCGACTAAAAATATCGCCAATTTCGCGTTCAGTTTGGATAAAAGAGATTGCTAAAGCTGTCTTTATGGCTAAATTAGATAATGCGGTGGTCAAAATTATACTGTCCCGTGGTGAGACATTCAGAGGCTATGGATATGATAAGTCTATCACGCCTACTCGCATTGTCATGGTTTCAAAGGCACCCGATCTTCCAAAGGATTACACATTAAGTCTTTGCGATAGTGGATATGCAACTAATCAGATGCTATCTGAAATTAAGCATTGTAATCGCTTGGAGCAAATCCTTGCCCGCACAAGGATTAAAACTCAAGAATGCATTATGCTTGATCCGCAAGCTCAGGTCATTTCTGTTACTCAAGGTAATATTTTTGCTATCAAGAATGGTGTACTACTAACGCCGGGCTTAAATGAGTGCGGTATTGAAGGGACAAGACGACAAGTAATTATTCAACTGGCAAGAGAGCTTGGCTTATCGGTAGAAATTTGTCGATTAAGTGTTGCAGAATTATTAGCCTGTGACGAGATATTTATTAGTAATAGTGTGATTGGAATTAGGCGCATTCGTCAAATCAATGAACAGAAGTATTCACAGCATCAGTTTACTGATCAAATACTAGATAGTTTAAATGAACACCTATCTAAACCCGAAAATTCGATTGTATTAAAGCCTAAAAAAAGATTTTTTAAAAGCTGGCTGATTATTGCTTTGAGCTTGCTGGTTGTTTGGTTGTTTTGGGCTAACAAGATAAATACGGTTAAGCCATTTGTTTATCAACTTCCTCAGGGTGCCACTATTCACTCTACCGCTAATAGCCTAAAACGCTATGGCTTGGTTAATTCATCTCAGTACGTGGTTTGGGCAGCAAAGCTACTAAGAATTGATGGTAAATTAAAATCAGGCCATTACGATGTTAATTCTAATACAAGTGTTTTAAGTTTACTAGATGATTTCTCTAAAGCTCAAGTGGCCACTAGAAAAATTACCCTGATAGAAGGTCAAACTGTTCAAGAGTATTACCAGTTATTAAGTCAAAATCCAGCTTTAACTTCTCAACTTTCCTTTCAGGAAGTTTTGCAAAAAACGACTGCCAAAGCCCCATATGATGGAAAATTTTGGCCAGATACATATCAAATTAATTATGCGGATAGTGTGTTGAGCGTTTTAAATAGATCGCATACTTTATTACAAGAAAAATTATCAAAAGCATGGAATGATAAAGCTGAAGACTTATTACTAAAAAATGCAGATCAAGTTTTGATACTAGCATCGCTGATCGAAAAAGAAACAGCTAATGATGCAGAGAAGTCAAAGATTGCAGGTGTGTTTATTAATCGCTTAAAAGCAGGTATGCGCCTGCAAACAGATCCAACAGTTGTGTATGCTTTGGGAGATGCTTACAAGGGTAAGTTAAGTAAGAAAGACTTGTGGATTAAGAGCCCATATAATACCTATCGAAACAAGGGCTTGCCACCAGGAGCAATTGGTTCAGTTGGTTTAGAATCTTTAAGAGCAGCTACACATCCTTTGAAGTCCGATTATTTATATTTTGTGGCAAAAAAAGATGGTACCCATGCATTTGCAAAAACTTATAAACAACATCTTATTAATATCAAGAAGTATCTAAAATAAAACCCATGCAAAAAGGAAAATTTATCACCATAGATGGCGTTGAAGGCGCTGGTAAAAGTACACAAATAAAATTTATTTGTGACTATTTAGAGGCAAAGGGAATTAATGTTGTTTTAACGCGAGAGCCAGGTGGAACTGACTTGGGTGAGAAAATTCGTGAACTATTACTCAGTACAAAAACTAAATCAATGCATAGTGATAGTGAACTATTACTCATGTTTGCTGCTAGAAATGAACACATCCATCATAAGATTATTCCTGCTCTTGAAAAAGGAGACTGGGTTTTGAGTGATCGTTTCACTGATGCCTCATATGCTTATCAAGGCGGAGGCAGAGGTTTAGATATTGAACGTATTGAACACTTAGAGCATTGGGTTTTAAAAGGCTTTACACCTGATATGACGCTACTATTAGATATCCCCGTAGACTTAGGCATGTCACGTGTTGAGTCTAGAGGCGAGAAAGACCGTATCGAATTAGAAGAGCTAGATTTTTTTGAGCGCGTTAGGCAAGCGTATATTGATCGTTCAGAAAAATATCCACAACGAATTAAGCTGATTGATTCCTCGAAATCTCGTGAGCATACTAGTGCGCAAATTGAGAAAATTTTAGAAATATTATGAATCTTCCTTGGCACGATCAGGCACTTTCCAAACTGCAAAAAATGATTGATCAGAATCATCTACCGCATGCGTTACTTATTACAGGTAGTCAAAAAATTGGAAAATTTGAACTCATGCAGCAATTAGTGGGTATTTTACTCAAGGATGATGCAAT
>JAOJBP010000019.1 GCA_028228555.1 Candidatus Thioglobus sp.
ATCAACCAGCAAGCAAAATATTGATATTGATATTCAAATTAGTGAAGGTGCTGAATACAAAGTAGGCGCCATTAGCTTTACTGGAGATCTTCTTAATCAGTCCATTAAAGACTTAAAAGAATTGCTAACTATTGATACCAACGATGTCTTTGAACGTAAAAAAGTCATTGAAAGTATTCAGGCAATCACTGATATTTTTGCTGATCAAGGATATGCTTTTGCCAAGGTTAATCCAATCACTAAGGAAGATACCAAGTCGCACATTATTGATCTAGAAATCAATATTGCACTTAATAAAAAAGTCTATATTAATCGCATCACTATTACCGGTAATACCAGAACTCAAGATGAAGTAATTCGTCGTGAGATTGGCATTAACGAAGGTGGTCTGTACTCTAATACTGAGTTAGATGAATCTATCAAAAATATTAAACGTTTGGGATACTTCTCAGATGTAAAAATGGACGTCTCAAAGCTGAAGGGTTTTGAAGATAAAATCAACTTACACTTTAGTGTTGAAGAAACTAAAACCGGTACGTTTTCAATTGGACTTTCTCATTCAAACAGTTCGGGCGCTGCTTTTAATCTAGGAGTCAAAGAGAATAACTTCTTAGGCACTGGCAATACGCTAAACGCTGCTTTTTCAAATTCAGATGCGGTTAAAGAAATGAGCTTTTACTTTTCTGACCCTTATTTTACAGAAGACGCTCACTCAATTAGTTATGGTGTTTTTAGTAAAGATGTTGATGGAGCAGCTCTTGATGTATCTGCATATAAAACTAATGAAGTTGGTGCTAGTTTAGGTTACGGCATTCCCCTCACTAAAGAGACTCGAGTTGGTGCAGACTTAAGAGTATCAACTCGTGACATTACTTGTGGCCCTTCATTTGGAGGTACGGGACTATACGTAGGGTCTGGTCTTGAAACCAAACAATGTGCGAGTGGCGATAAGACTGAAGTGAAGACGAACCTTAATTGGTCAAATAACACATTAGATAATTTTAACTACCCAACCGAAGGTAGTAAAAATAACTTAAGCTTTGATTTAACTTTACCAATTGCTGATTTCCAATATTACAAATTAGATGCTTCACATAAGAGCTATTACCCGCTTGGTAATGATCTCACTTGGAAAGTCAATGGTAGCTTAGGTTTAGCTCAAGGTTATGGTGATAAAGAGCTGCCATTCTTTAAGCGTTACTATGGTGGTGGCTCATCCTCTGTACGTGGATTTGACTTTAACTCATTGGGTGCAGTTTATTCAGATGGGAAGGCCAAGGGTGGTGAACTCTCTATGTTGGCTGGTACCTCTGTCATCTCACCAATGACGTTTATCGGTGATAGTAAAAATATGCGTATGAGCGCCTTTGTTGATGCAGGATCAGTTGAAGAAAAAGCCTCAAACTTTAGTTTTGATGAACTTCGCATGTCAACAGGTGTTGCGTTTTCATGGTTAACACCTGTTGGTCCATTGGGTATTTATGCAGCTACACCATTGATAAAAAAATCTGCTGACAAAACCAAATCAGTTGAATTTACACTGGGAACTAGTTTTTAATAAAAACATGGCACTGATATAACATGCATACATTGGGGGAAATAGCTAAGCTTGTTAACGCTGAATTAATCGGTGATAGTAAACTATCTATTTCATCTCTAGCTAGTATTGATTGTGCACAATCTGGACAGCTCAGTTACGTGGTGAGTGAAAAATATAAAGACCAGTTGCAAAATACACAAGCAAGTTGCGTTATTATCAATAAATCCTTACAAAACTTCTGCAATACTAATGCTATTGTCGTAAACGATGTTTATTTGGCATTTGCACAAATAACACACTTATTTAAGCAAAAAGTAACACATATTAGCGGCATCCATTATAGCGCACAAACTCACAATGCCACCATAGCAACAAATTGCTGCATTGGTAAAAATGTTAGTATTGGTGCCAATACAACTGTTGGCGCTAATACAGTTATAGAAGATAATACTATCATTGGTAATAATTGCGTGATCGGCTCAAACGTTAATATTCTTCAAAGCTCAATTGTTGGAAACTCTGTCGTTATTGAGCCAGGCGTTGTAATTGGCTCTGAAGGTTTTGGCAATGCAAGAGATAACAACAATCATTGGCACTCTATTGCCCATCTTGGTAATGTAGTAATTGATGATCAGGTTCATATCGGTGCCAACACGACGGTTGATCGAGGGACTTTAGAAAATACGCATATTCATCAAGGAGTCAGGTTGGATAATCTAGTGCATATTGCTCATAATGTTATAATTGGTGAAGATACAGCAATCGCTGCCTGTTCTGGGGTTGCAGGTAGTACACATATAGGAAAACGCTGTATGATTGGTGGCATGGTGGGAATTGTTGGCCATCTTAAGATTTGCGATGATGTCATTGTTAATGCTAAAAGCACGATTGACAAAAATATAACCACACCAGGCATGTACACAGGAATTATGCCATTAATGCCTCATAAAAAATGGCAGATTGTTAGCGTTTGGCTCATAAAACTTGATAAAATCACCCAATATTTAAATATCAAACTCACTCATTTAAAAGGAAAATAATCATGGAAATGAATATTCAAGAAGTAAAAAATTTCTTACCACATCGCTACCCCTTTTTACTAATTGATCGTGTTTTAGAGATTGAAGTTGGAAAAACATTGGTTGCTATAAAAAATGTGACTTTTAATGAGCCCCATTTTACTGGACACTTCCCTACTCAACCCATTATGCCGGGCGTTTTAATTATTGAAGCATTAGCTCAAGCAACTGGAATTTTGGCATTTAAATCAGAAGTGGGTAAACCCATTGATGGACAAATTTATATGCTTGTTGGTGTTGATAAAGTGCGCTTTAAGCGAATGGTTGAACCTGGTGACCAGTTAAGACTTGAAGTCGAAGTCTTAGTTGTTAAGCGCGGCATATGGAAGTTTAAATGTAGAGCAACTGTTGATGGTAAAGTTGTTACTACAGCTGAACTTATGTGTACACAAAAAGCAGCTGAATAAAAAATAAAATTCTTGAGGAGAATAATGTGGCGATAGACCCAAGTGCAATAATAGACCCAAGTGCCAAAGTTCATAAAAGTGCAGAAATTTGCGCCTATGCAGTGATTGGTGCTAATGTAGAAATTGGCTCTGGAACAATTGTAGAATCCCATGCGGTTATCCAAGGGCCTACTAAAATTGGTAAAAACAACCACATCTATTCATTCGCCTCTATTGGTGGCGACCCTCAAGATATTACTTATGAAGAAGGTCAGGAGTCAAATCTTGTTATTGGAGACGAAAACTTAATTCGTGAATTCTGCACCATTAATCGTGGCACCGAAAAAGAAAAGTCACTCACTCGAGTAGGCTCTAACAATATGCTAATGGCTTATGTTCATATTGCTCATGATTGTCAAATTGGTGATCATGTTATCATGTCAAATAATGCCTCATTAGCAGGCCATGTTAAGGTTCATGATTGGGCAATTTTAGGTGGTTTCACTCTGGTTAAGCAATTTTGCATGATTGGTATTCATACTTATATCGGTATGGGTTGTCATGTCAATAAAGATATTCCCGCTTATATGGTGGCATCAGGCACTCAAACTCGTGTTCGCAGTATTAACGCTGAAGGTATGCGCAGACGTGGCTTTTCATCAAGTTCAATTGCCTCAATTAAAAGAGCCTTTAAAGTCGTATACAGGGAATCTACAGGTCGATTACTTGATCAAATGCTTAAAGAATTAGAAGTTTCAGAGGCTGATAGCCTTGAAGTTATGCAGTTTGTTAACTGTATTCGTGGCTCGAAAGTGGGCATTATGCGTGGCCCTGTCGAAGAATAAAACTCTTCCTATCGATGGATAAATCCTTTCTAAAGTCAAGCGGTATTGTTACTGGAATGACTTTTCTTTCACGTATCTTAGGCTTGGTACGTGATTATTTTATTGCTAAATACTTTGGTGCTAACGGCCTAACAGATGCATTTTTAGTAGCTTTTCGCATTCCTAATTTCTTAAGAAGGCTATTTGGTGAGGGTGCATTCTCTCAAGCTTTCGTTCCTATTCTTGCAGAAGCTAAAGCCCAAGAAACTGAAGAAGAAGTTCAAAATATTATTAATCATATTAGTACTAAATTTTTAATTGTACTAATGATTATTACACTCATAACTATTGTTATTGCGCCAGTAGTTATCTTCATGTTCGCATGGGGTTTTTATTTTGATGAAGATTTAACAAAATTTAACCTTGCATCAGACATGTTGCGCATTACCTTCCCTTATCTTCTATTAATATCATTAACCGCTCTCTCTGGGAGCATCTTAAACACTTACGATAGATTTTCTGTGCCTGCATTTACACCAGTATTACTTAATATTTCGATGATTTTATCCAGTGTTTATTTATCTCAACACTTAGATGAACCTATTATGGCACTTGCTTGGGGAGTTCTAATTGGCGGCGTCTTGCAATTACTATTTCAAATTCCTTTTTTGATTAAAATTCGAAAATTACCAAAATTAGTTAAAGGCAATCATAAAGCGGTGAAAAAACTTAGAAACCGAATGCTGCCTGCATTATTCGGCGTATCAGTTTCTCAAATAAATCTACTTATTGATACAATGATTGCCTCTGTTTTAGTTAGTGGCAGTGTTTCTTGGCTGTATTATTCCGATCGTTTACTGGAACTGCCCTTGGCGCTTATTGGTATCGCTTTAGCTACAGTGGCACTTGCTAAGCTTAGCAAGCATTATGCTAACAAAGATCATCAGCAATTCACCCGAACCATTGATTATGCATTAAAGATTGGTTTAATTTTAGGCTTGCCTGCTTGTGCAGGTTTAATACTGCTTGCCGAGCCTTTAATGGTTAGTTTATTTCAGTATGATGCTTTTACTGTGTTTGCTGCACAACAATCTTCTCTAAGCTTAATGGCTTATGGGTCAGGCTTGGTGGCCTTTATTTTGGTTAAGATTTTAGCCCCAGTTTTCTTAGCAAGAGGTGACACCAAGACTCCTGTAAAAGCTGGCGTTGCTGCCATGCTGTCAAATGTTTTTTTAAACGGTATTCTTGGCTATTATTTTGACCATGTTGGTTTGGCAGTGGCTACGTCAATTTCTGCTGTAATTAATGGATCACTCCTATATTACTATTTAAGAAAACAATCAATTTTTACTTTTTCTCATGATTTAACCAAAATATTTTTTAAAGTTTTAGCAGCAAGCTTTATAATGGTGATCTTTATTTTGAACTTTGATCAAGCACATAGCGCCTATATCAATGCCGATGCATTTTCTAGGATTACAACGCTACTCACCACTGTTTGTTTGTCAGCGTTCATTTACTTTTTAAGCCTAAGAGTCTTAGGTATCAGGATGAGAAAATTATGAATACTGTGAATTGTGTAAAACTTAACGAAGTGCTTGAAGCGCTAGATCGTGCACCCTACCCAGGGGAGCTTGGGCAAAGAATTTTGGCCAATGTCTCTAAACAAGGTTGGCAACAATGGCTTGAACATCAAACTATGGTTATCAATGAAAACAATTTAAGCATGATGGATCCTGATGCGCAAAATTATCTAAAAGAGCAAATGGACAAGTTTTTCTTTTCAGAAGAAGGCGCAGATGATGTTCAAGGCTACACGCCTAAATCATAATGGCTAATTTATTTATTGTCGCTGCTCCTTCTGGTTGTGGCAAAACCTCTTTAGTTAAAGCACTTATTGAAAAAACTGAAGGCTTATGTGTTTCAGTTTCTCACACAACTCGCCAATCTCGTCCTGGTGAAGAGCATGGTAAAAATTACTTTTTTGTTTCTCAACAAGAATTTGATCAAATTAATCAAGATAATGGTTTTATTGAGTCTGCACAAGTTTTTGATAATTACTATGGTAGTGCCAAACAAACGGTTAAAGATTTATTAGCTAGTGGTATGGACGTTATTTTGGAAATTGATTGGCAAGGTGCTAGACAAGTTAATCAAACGTTTAAAGAGGCAATTGGTATCTTTATTCTTCCACCTTCCGAGCAAGCTCTACGTGAACGCTTAACAGGCAGAGGTCAAGATGATCAAGCTATTGTTGACAGGCGCATGCGCGATGCTGTTAGCGAAATGAAGCATTACAATGAATTTGACTACTTGGTAATTAACGATGATTTTGAAGCGGCATTAGAGGATTTATCTAAGATAATTCTCGCTCAGCGACTACAACTTTCTCAACAATCTTTAAAGTACCAAACCTTGCTTAACTCATTGATTTAACCTATAATATTAATCCTTGATAATATTTAATTTTTATAAATGAGCTCAAAGTTCGCCTTACCAGTAACCAGCACCTCAAACTCTTTAGGTGTTCAAAAATATCCACCTATACTCACTGCTGAGCAAGAGCATGAATTAGCTATAAAACTCTATGAGAATCATGATCTAGATGCTGCAAGGCAATTGGTCTTATCACATATGCGTTTTGTTGCTTTTATTGCGCATGGTTATAAAGGTTATGGTCTTGAGCAAGAAGACCTTATACAAGAAGGTACTATTGGACTAATGAAAGCAGTTAAGCGCTTTAATCCCAATAAAAACGTACGTTTAGCGTCATTTGCAGTGTACTGGATTCGAGCTGAAATTCATGAATTTATCTTTAAAAATTGGAAAATTGTTAAAGTAGCCACAACTAAGGCCCAGCGTAAATTATTTTTCAAATTAAAAAAAGCTAAGTCAAAAATCTATAATTCACTTAATGGTGATCAAGCTGATCAAATTGCTCAAGATCTTGGTGTCAGGCGAAAAGACGTATTAGAAATGGAGTCACGATTACAATTTAATGATGTTACTTTTGAAAATTCTGATGATAATGATTCAAATGCGCCGGAACAATTTTTAACTAATGAGAACACTCAAACGCCAGAACAGTTATTGTTAATTGACGACTCTAAAAAAAATCAACAGCAGAAACTATACAAGGCGCTTTCTTCATTAGATGAAAGAAGTTTAGATATATTACAATCTAGATACTTGAAAGAAGAAAAAACAACCCTACATACTTTAGCAGACAA
>JAOJBP010000020.1 GCA_028228555.1 Candidatus Thioglobus sp.
TTATGTCCGAGCCTTTGAAGTTTATAGGCGAGTGGCTCAATTGGTAGAGTAACGGTTTCCAAAACCGTTGGTTGGGGGTTCGAGTCCCTCCTCGCCTGCCATGTTAAAAGGTGTAATGTGAGTAAAACAATAGAAGGTCAGACAAAAGAATCATCACTAGGAATGAATTTATCAATCCTAATAGTGATCGCTTCTCTTGTTGTGTTTTATTTAGACCCTTTGGGGTTGGTAACAACACTATATAAAGTATTACTTTTATTAGTAGGCTTGGTAGTTGCTGGTTTGATATTTTTCAAATCACCCCAAGGTAAACGATTAAGCACTTTTATTAACGAAACCAAAATTGAATTACGTAAGGTTGTATGGCCTACGCGTGATGAAACTGTTAAGACGACAGGTATGATTATGGTGGCTGTTGTAATTGTTGCAATATTCTTATGGATAGTTGATGCATTCTTTTCATGGATTGTTCAATTATTAACAAATTAAGAGAGTTATAGATGGCAAAAAGATGGTACGTACTTCATGCTAGAAGCGGATATGAAGCCAAGGTAAAAAGCGCAATCGAAGATGCTGTTGTTAGAGAGGGTCTTGAAGATCTAATCAGCGAAGTGATGGTTCCGACTGAGCAAGTTGTCGAGCTAAAAGATGGTCAGAAAAAAATGGCTGAGCGTAAATTTTTTCCTGGCTATATGCTAATTAGTATGGAACTCACAGAGCCAAGTTGGTTGCTAGTCAAAAATACGAATAACGTAATTGGATTTATTGGCGGATCATCAGGTAAGCCTTCACCAATTACGCAGCGTGAAGCAGATCGTATTATGGCTCGTGTTCAAGAGGGTGCTGATAAACCTAAACCTAAGGTTGCTTACCAGCCTGGTGAAGAAATTTTGATTATTGACGGTCCATTTAACGAATTTAATGGAACTGTTGAAGCTGTAGATTACGATAAGAGTGTTCTTAAGGTTGAAGTATTGATCTTTGGTCGCGCCACTACAGTTGAGCTTGAATTTTCTCAAGTAAGTAAAACATAATAATAACGACTTTATGTCGTCAGTTGAACGGGGAGCTTAATAGGCGCTAGTACCCAAATGAGGAAACCCCTCAAGGAAGTTAAAATGGCTAAAAAAATTGAATCATATATTAAGCTTCAGGTGCCTGCACAAGAAGCTAACCCTTCACCCCCAGTTGGTCCTGCACTAGGTCAACACGGTGTAAACATCATGGAGTTTTGTAAGGCGTTTAACGCTAAAACTCAAGAAATTGACAAAGGTATGAAGGTACCTGTAATCATTACAGTTTACAGTGATCGTAGTTTCACATTCATCACTAAGACGCCACCTGCAGCATTGTTAATCTTAAAGGTAACAGGAATCAAGAAAGGTTCAAGTGCTCCTCATACTGATAAAGTTGGTAATATTACACGTGCCCAATTAGAAGAAATTGCAGCGATCAAAATGAAAGATCTTAATGCAAATGATATGGAAGCAGCAGTCACTATTATTGCTGGCACAGCCCGTTCTATGGGTATTACGGTGGAGGGTTAATCGGATGGCTAACTTAACTAAAAAACAAAAAAATATTGCTTCTAAATTAGAAATTGCAAAGCGTTACGCAATTGAAGATGCTTTGGCATTGATTAAAGACTGTGCAACTGCTAAATTTGATGAGTCTATTGATGTAAGTGTAAGGCTTGGTGTTGATGCTAAGAAATCTGACCAAAATGTACGTGGTGCAGTTGTATTGCCAAATGGTACTGGTAAAACAGTCCGTGTTGCGGTATTTACGCAAGGTGAAAACGTTGCTAAAGCCGAAGCAGCTGGCGCTGATATTGTTGGTATGGAAGACTTAATGAAATCTATGCAAGATGGCGATTTAAACTATGATGTTGTTATCGCTTCACCTGATGCAATGGGTGTTGTTGGTCGCTTAGGTCAGGTTTTAGGTCCCCGTGGTCTAATGCCAAACCCTAAAGTTGGTACGGTAACTCCAGATGTCGCTACCGCTGTTAATAATGCTAAAGCAGGTCAAGTGCGTTACCGTACTGATAAGGCTGGTATTGTTCATGCAGGTATTGGCAAGGCATCATTTGACGTTAAGTCATTAGCTGAAAATATTACTGCATTAATGGATGCGCTGAAAAAAGCTAAGCCTAGTTCAGCTAAAGGTGTTTACTTTAAAAAATTAAGTGTTTCTTCAACAATGGGTGCTGGCGTTTCTGTTGATTTAAACACGCTAGATATCTAGTAATATTAGCAAAAAAGAATTCTTTGGGTCGCAGGATAAATATCTTGCGTTCCTCAAAGACCATAGGTGTAAATTCTCCTCCTGGAGTTTTTACATAAATGATTGGTAACACAGTCGGCCTATGTAGAGGGTACGCAAGTACTCTGTGGCGAAAGTTGTAATAATATGACTTTCTTTTTTTAAACTGTTCAGGAGAGGCAAATGGCTCTAAATCTTGAAGCAAAAAAAGTTGTTGTCGAACAAGTTAATGCATTAGCAAATGATGCAATTTCTGTCGGCGTAGCTGAATATCGCGGATTGACAGTTGAACAAATGACTATGCTTCGTGCAAGTGCCTTAGATGCAAATGTATCTTTACGAGTTGTAAAGAATTCATTAGCAAAATTGGCATTTAACGAAACAACATGTGAGTGTGTATTACCGGTTCTTAGTGGGCCAGTAATTCTTGGATTTTCTCAGGAAGATCCAGGTGCAGTTGCTCGTGTGTTTAGCAACTTCGTTAAAGATAACGAAGATTTAGTCGTTAAGGGTTTGGGTGTTTCAGGTGAGTTTGTGGAAGCAAATCAACTTAAACGTATCGCAGACTTACCAACTAAAGATCAAGCGATTAGTACAGTTATGGCATTAATGTTAGCACCAGTTGAGAAACTAGCTAGAACTTTAAACGAAGTTCCAACTAAAGTAACTCGCGTCGTGTCAGCAGTAGCGCAACAAAAATAATAAACAAATAATATAAAAGGAGTAAATATCATGGCATTATCAAATGAAGATATTTTAAATGCAATTGCAGATATGTCTGTAATGGATGTTGTTGAATTAGTTTCAGCAATGGAAGAGAAGTTCGGTGTAAGTGCAGCAGCAGTAGCAGCAGCACCTGTGGCAGCTGAAGCTGGTGAAGCGGCAGCTGAACAAGACGAGTTTGATGTTGTAATGACATCTTTCGGTGAGAAGAAAGTTGCTGTTATTAAAGCAGTACGTGGTCTTACTGGCTTAGGTCTTAAAGAAGCGAAAGATATGGTTGAATCAGTTCCTGTTTCAATCAAAGAAGGCGCGTCTAAAGCTGAAGCTGAAGATGTTAAAAAGCAGCTTGAAGAAGCTGGTGCTACTGCTGAACTTAAGTAATAAGTTTAGCGTAAAACTCCAGAATCCCCACTAGGGGATTTTGGTGTTTATTGCATAAGCACTCTTTATTGAGTGCTATTTCAACCTATTACTTTAATTAAAGATATAGGTTGGTTTTATTTTAAGAAGAAAAACTTCTTATAAGAATTAGATCGACTAATACGAGGTATTTATGGCTTATTCATTTACGGAAAAAAAGCGCATTAGAAATAATTTTGGTTCAAGAGTATCAATCTTGCAAGAGCCAGATTTATTAGCAATTCAAATTGATTCTTTTAACGGCTTTATTCAAGCTGGAAAAGATAGCAAAGAAGATGTTGGCTTGCAATCAGTGTTTCAATCTGTTTTTCCTATTACAGCAGTTAACGGCTATGCCGAAATTGAATATGTAGATTATGAATTACAAGAGCCTAAGTTTAACGTAGAAGAATGTAAGTTACGTGGTGTAACTTTTGCTTCTACATTGCGCGTTAAACTTAACTTAGTATTGTTTGATAAAAATGGCTCTACGCTTAAGAAAAAACGTAAAGTTAAACAAATCATTGAAGAAGATGTCTATTTAGGTCAACTACCACTGATGACTGACACAGGTACGTTTGTTATTAATGGTACTGAGCGTGTTGTGGTTTCACAGCTACATAGATCTCCAGGTGTTATTTTTGAACATGATAAAGGTAAGACTCATTCGTCAGGCAAGATTTTATTCTCGTCACGTGTCATACCTTACCGCGGCTCATGGTTAGACTTTGAATTTGATCATCATGAGCATTTATATGTTCGAATAGATCGTCGTCGTAAACTTCCAGTTACAACATTGCTACGTGCAATGGGCCTATCTAGTGGTGAAATCCTTGACACTTTCTTTGAAAGTTCAACGATTAAAATGAAAGCTAAATCTTGCGAATTAGGCATTAAGCCGTCTCGTCTTCGCGGCACGATTGCTGAATTTGATATCTTATCTGGTAAAGATGTTGTGGTTGAAAAAAACCGCCGTATTACTGCCAAACATGTAAAGGTTTTAGAAGCTGCAGGTGTTAAAGTAATCAATGCACCATTTGAGTCTTTAATTAATAAAGTAATCTCTAGCGATATCGTTGATACAGAAACAGGTGAAATTCTGATTGCAACAAATACAGTTGTTTCTGAAGAAGTTCTTGAAGTTCTTATTGCTAATAAAGTTAAGAAGTTTAATGTCTTGCATGTAATGTTGCAAAACCAGCTTCATAAGCGTTAAGCGCTTCTGAAGGAGAAGTGAAAACCATGTCTTCACCCTTCTGATTAATCTTATCACGAGTCATATAATATAACCCCAAAATAACGTCCTGTGAAGGAACAATAATTGGCTCACCACTAGCAAGATGCAAAACGTTATTAGAAGCTAACATTAATGTTCTTGCTTCTAATTGTGCCTCTTCAGATAAAGGAACATGTACAGCCATCTGATCGCCATCAAAGTCAGCGTTAAATGCACCACAAACTAATGGATGCAATTGAATTGCCTTGCCTTCAATTAATAACGGCTCAAATGCTTGAATACCTAAACGGTGAAGTGTAGGGGCACGGTTTAGTAAAACGGGATGCTGATGCACTACTTTTTCTAAAATATCCCAAACTTCAGGTGTTTCTGCTTCAACCATTTTCTTGGCTGCTTTAATAGTCGACGCCAATCCTTTGGCTTGCAAACGGTTGTAAATAAATGGTTTAAATAACTCTAGTGCCATTTTCTTAGGCAGACCACACTGATGCAACTTAAGGTATGGACCACAAACGATAACCGAACGACCAGAATAGTCAACTCGTTTACCTAGTAAGTTTTGACGGAAACGACCTTGCTTGCCTTTAATCATGTCTGAGATAGACTTTAATGGGCGACGGTTGTTACCCATTACCGCACGACCACGACGGCCGTTGTCAATCAAAGAGTCTACCGCTTCTTGAAGCATACGCTTTTCATTACGTACAATAATTTCTGGTGCATCGAGCTCTAATAGACGAGCTAAACGATTGTTACGGTTGATAACACGACGGTATAGATCATTTAGATCAGAGGTCGCGAAACGACCACCATCTAATGGCACTAATGGACGTAAATCTGGTGGAAGAATTGGTAATACTTTAAGAACCATCCACTCTGGCTTGTTGCCAGATTGGATTAAAGAATCAATTAATTTAAGACGTTTATTGTATTTCTTAAGTTTAGTTTGAGACTTAGTATTTAAGCTGTCTTCACGTAAATTAGCTGCTTCTTTTTCAAGTTGCATTTCTGCTAAGACATCTTGAATTGCTTCAGCACCCATTTTTGCTTCAAACTCATCTTCACCATATTCATCAATTGCATCAAAGTACATTTCTTCAGTTAATAACTGCTTATATACTAAAGGCGTTGAACCAGGATCTGTGACTAAAAATGCTTCAAAATATAGTACACGCTCAATATCCTTAAGCGTCATATCCATTAATAAGCCTAGACGCGATGGTAGCGATTTAAGGTACCAAATGTGTGCAACAGGTGCTGCCAATTCAATGTGGCCCATACGCTCACGACGAACTTTAGAAAAAGTAACCTCAACACCACACTTCTCACAAACTACATTGCGAAACTTCATGCGCTTGTATTTACCACACAAACATTCGAAATCTTTCATTGGGCCGAATACTTTAGCACAGAATAAACCCTCTCTTTCTGGCTTAAATGTACGATAGTTAATGGTTTCAGGTTTTTTGACTTCACCATATGACCATGAACGAATTTTTTCAGGAGAGGCTAGACCAACTCTAATTGCATCAAAGTCTTGCTCTTTATTTTCTTGTTTTAATATTGCTAATAAATCCTTCATTTCACTCTCCTAATTAGTATTGTTCAAGTTCAACATCAATACCTAATGACCTGATCTCTTTAACAAGTACATTAAATGATTCTGGCATAACTGACTCTGTCTTATTCTTACCGTCAACAATACTCTTATACATCTTCGCACGACCAGCGACGTCATCAGACTTCACAGTTAGCATTTCACGCAATGTGTGTGCTGCACCATAAGCTTCTAATGCCCAAACTTCCATTTCACCGAAGCGCTGACCGCCAAATTGAGCTTTACCACTCAATGGTTGTTGTGTGACTAATGAATAAGGACCAGTAGAACGTGCATGCATCTTATCATCTACTAAATGATTTAGCTTAAGCATATGCATATAACCAACCGTAACTGGACGATCAAACGCTTCACCGGTTCGACCATCATA
>JAOJBP010000021.1 GCA_028228555.1 Candidatus Thioglobus sp.
AGCTAAAGATCCAATGGCTGTTGTAGAAATCTTAACCAACAAATTTGGTGTTAAAGATATGGATGGCGTATTAAACTACGACAATGCTAAGACTTTATACCAGTTCTGTAATGGTTCATGGTGTGGTCAGTCTCCAGCGTCAATCAATGCATTATTAACAATGGGTTACCCTGAGAACAAGATTAAGTACTACCGTGGTGGTATGAATGCTTGGAAATCATTAGGTTTAACTACTAAGTAATTAATGTATAAAAGCACTCTTTCGAGAGTGCTTTTTTAATGATTGCTGCTGCATCTATGTTTACATTAGGTGTTCAGGCAAGCTTTTTAGGCGCTGATCATAACTGGAATAACGGCTCTTCTGCAGTTAAGAAAGCCGGTAAGCCAGTAGGTATAACTAAAGGTGTCATGAAAGTTGCGGGTATTTCACGTAATGCTGACAATGCCAATATGGTTGATCCAGCATTTGCAAAGACTTCACGTCCTTGTCCGCCATTTTGTATCCAACCAACGCATCCGTTTGCTCCAGCTGCTGTTGAAACAATCTCAGAGTTAGATATTATCAATGTAGCTCAGTTAGTTTCTTTTGGTGATTCTAGCGTTATGCTTGTTGATGCACGTACACCAGGTTGGGTTAAGAAAGGCACAATTCCAGGTGCAGTAAATGTACCTTTTACTACGCTTAACTCTAAGGCATTAGCTAAAGATCCAATGGCTGTTGTAGAAATCTTAACCAGCAAATTTGGTGTTAAAGATATGGATGGTGTATTAAACTTTGATAATGCTAAGACTTTATACCAGTTCTGTAATGGTGCATGGTGTGGCCAGTCTCCAGCGTCAATCAGAGCACTATTAACAATGGGTTACCCTCAAAGTAAAATCAAATACTACCGCGGTGGTATGAATGATTGGAAACTTTTGGGCTTAACAGTTAAGTAATTGTTAACCACTTGTTTAAAAAAAGGGATGTTAATAGCGTCCCTTTTTTTTGCCTTAACTACTTCTTTCGCGCAAGCCGAAACAAGATTTGATCGATGGTATCAAATTGGATACGATTATTCGCAAAAAGGTCGAAATGACGATGCCTTTGAATGGATGATGCGTGCCGCTAATGGCGGACATGGTGCTGCGCAAAACAACATTGGACTAAGCTATTTACATGCGCTTGGTACAGAAAAAGACGATAAGAAAGCTTTTGAATGGTTTAAGAAATCAGCTGAACAGGGCGTATCTTATGCTCAAAGTGAATTAGCTATGATGTATTATGATGGCAAGGGTGTTGAGCAAGATACTCAGCTAGCAGAAAATTGGTGGTTGATTGCATCAGAGCAGGACGATGAGTATGCACAATATAACCTAGCCTCTTTAATGTTGGAGAAAGGCGATATAAAGCAAGCTTATTATTGGTTTACACGATCTTCTAAAAATAACCATCCAGATGCACAGGTTGCATTGGATTTACTCAGTGAAAAATATGTGGAATAGAATTATCATAATAGTAACATTAATGTTTTCATTAAATGCTTTTGCATTTTTACCAGGCTTGGGTAGCTTCCCTCAATTCCCAGAGTTGCCTAAAATTAAAAACTTTGATCCTAGTTCACTTCAAAAGTTTTACAATCAATTTACCAATCAAAAGCCAAATATTGAGCGTGAAAATCGTATGATCTCTGAAATTGAAGAGGCGGTTATGGATGGTGATGTTGAGTATTTGCCTATTTCTAATGATCAAGAAGTGTTTAGTATTTTCATGGAATCAGATTCTGAAAAGCCAAAAGGCGGTATTATTTTATTGCACTCTCGTGGTTTTCATGCCAATTGGGAAAGTGTGATTAAGCCACTTAGGGTTGGACTTAATGAAAAACAATGGCACACATTGTCTGTGCAAATGCCAGTGCTGGAAAAATCGGCCACATATTATGACTATGTGCCAATTTTCCCATATTCACATGAGCGTATCGATGCAGCTGTTAATTTTTATAAACAGCGCGGCATTGATAATATCATCCTGATTTCTCATGGCTGTGGCGCACACATGGCAATGAGTTATTTTGATAAATTTAGTGATGATAAGATTAGTGCATTTGTGGGTATTGGTATGGGAGCAACAGATTATCAGCAAAAAACAATTAAGCGTTTTCCACTTGATGTTATGCTTAAACCAGTGCTTGACATATACGGCGAAAAAGATTTCCCAGGTGTGGTTCGATTATCAAGCTCAAGAAAAGCATTAATGGATATTTCAGATAATCAACAAAATGCACAGATTGTTATTAAGAAAGCTGATCATTACTTCACTGAAACCGGTACTGCGCAAGATCTGATTGATTCAGTGGATACTTGGTTAAAAAAACTTTCTAAAGCGACTAAGTAGCCCGATTTATATTACTAAATAGCGATAATGATGCGTTCATAAAACCAATATAAGCCAATACTTGCAATAATAATTGAAGCAGGAGCGACTATTCGGGATCGATACCAAGGTTTATCTTTAAACCAATATCCAATAAACACATAAGCCAGAAGAATGATAAACAATTGCCCTAACTCTACGCCAATATTAAAACTTATCAAGCTGCTTAAAAATTGAGACCTTTCTAGTCCAATATCATTTAAAACACTTGCAAATCCTAATCCATGTAATAGTCCAAAACAAAATACCACCAATAAGCGCCATTTGCTAATATTTTGTTTGAGTAAATTTTCAAGTGCGATATAAACAATCGATAAAGCGATTAAAGCCTCAATCCACAAAATAGGTAGCACGATAATGCCATATATTGAAAGACCTAAAGTGATAGTATGGGCTAATGTAAAAGCACTTACTTGATAAAATAAAGGTTTTATTTGAGTGCTAAACAAGAACAAGCCCAATATAAATAATATATGGTCTAAACCTCTAGGTAGGATGTGTAAAAAACCAAGCCATAGATAATTTAATAAGCTGTTAGTAACATGTTGCTCTTGCAAAACTATCGTATCTGTTTGCTCGCCATTAGTCAGCCAAAGACTCGCAATAGATTTCTCGTTTTGACTAAGTTTAAAAACATTATCACCATATTTTTCGGGATATTGCCAAGTAATATACTTGGTGTTTTGCGGGAGCTTTCCTGAGAAAGTAATTATGCTATTTCTTGATAGGCGGATATCATCAATTGGCGGCACTTGAATATTGTTAAAATTAAGAGAGAGACTCTTATTGTCAGCTTTAAGATTTAAAGTCTTTTGGTAGTTAGCTGAAAATTTATTAAATTTTTGCTGGATCGTTTCAGCTGAACTTTTTCTAAGATTGTTGTAAATAGCAGATTGCGGTGAATTGTCGGTATCGGTATGTTTGGCGTCAATGTCTGCCATTAACGCCTCTACATAATGTTAGAATAAATTCGTTGTTTTCTTGGATAGTAAGATTAACAACACCAGGCTTCATTTCATGAGCCTGTGAAGCTGAAAAACACCCAAAAGACAATAAAATTAGGAGCCAGTAATGAAAATATCTCATAAAATTATTTTAGCCTTTTATATTTTTTACCAGCCTGTCTTGGCGCATGATTTTTGGTTAACTGCAAATAATTTTAATCCAATAATTGACAATAAAATAACTATTTCTGCTCAAGTTGGAGAAAATTTTGTAGGCGAAACACTGCCAAGAATTAACAATTGGTTTGTTAGGTTTGAGCAACTTCAAGGTCAAAGCGCGACTCCAATTCAAGGAGAATTAGGAGATGATCCAATAGGCAGTATTATCATTAAGGAAAATACATCATCAACAGTGATATATCAAAGTACTTTTGATTATCTAACGCTATCGGCTGAGAAGTTTAATCAATATCTGGATAAAATGCATTTAAAGCATATCAAAGATCAGCGCCGGATTGAAAAAATGGACCAAAGTGAAGGTCGAGAATTTTATGCGCGTTATGCTAAGCTACTTATCAAGCCAAAAAATACTAATGCTGATGCCGGTATTTATAAAAAAACTGGGCTTGAGTTAGATATTGTGCCTGTAAATTCTCCTTGGGAAAATGAGACAATTAGTTTTTTAGTTTATTTTCAAGGTAAGCCTTTAAAAGATATTGTGGTTAGAGCCTATTCACAAGATAATCCTCTTGATTTAGTTGAGCAAAAAACTGATGATAAAGGTCATGTGGCACTTAGGCTAAGTGCCAACAATAGATGGATGGTTAACGCACTGCATATGGTTAAAGCTAGAGGTGAGCGCAGGAAAATGGCAGATTGGGAAAGCTTATGGGCCTCTTTAGTGTTTGAAAAGTAGTTAATTATTAGAGTGCTTTAAGATAGTTGAGTTCATCTTGGTTAAAGTTAGCTAATTTTCTAGCTTCTAAATTAAAAGGTCCACGTAACTGTTCACCAATGTGTTTTTTAACAAATCCATCAAAAGTCTCTATAGGATCAAGTTGGCGAGTTTTGCATAGATAGTGGAACCAAAAATTACCAATTTTTACATGCCCAATTTCATCATTAAAAATAATATCTAGTAAACTCACCATTTTATCAAAATGAGCATCTTTAAAGCGTTTTTGAATTTTAGGCGTAGCATCTAGTCCTCTAGCTTCTAACACTCTTGGTACAAGAGCCATTCTAGCGAGTACATCATAATCGGTTTCATAAGTCATTTTCCATAAGCCATTATGGGCTTCAAAATCCCCATATTGGTAACCCAATTCAATCAAATGCTTATTAAGCAGCTGAAAATGCTTTGACTCTTCAAAAGCAACCTGAATCCAATCTTGGTAGAACTGATTTGGCATTTCCCTAAATCGATAAATAGCATCTAGCGCAAGATTAATGGCATTAAATTCAATATGACAAATTGCATGAATGGTTTTGATCATTCCAAGATCTGTTTTATTTCGCTGAGGAATAGATTGAAATCTAACCAGATTTGGTTTATCAGGTCTACCAGGAAACTCTACTGGTTTAATTGGATAGCTGGCTTGAAAATTGAGCCTCTGCGTATTTTTCAAAAGCTGAAGTTGATCAACTAATTTAATTTTTTCATTAATATCGCCACACATTAATGCTTTAAAACTATGCTCAAAGACGTTCATATTTCCCTTGATTGATATTAGCCAAGGTCCAGTCACCAATTTGAATACGAATTAGTCTAAGCGTTGGAAAGCCTACATATGCAGACATGCGCCTTACTTGACGATTCTTACCTTCACTAATTTTTAATTCAATCCATGAAGTAGGGATATCTTTTCTAAATCTAACGGGCGGATTCCTGTCCCAGATCCAGTTTGGTTCTTTGATAATTCTTGCTCTGGCAGGTTTGGTTAATCCATCCTTTAGCATGACACCAAGAATTAATTGTTCAATAGCAGTATCGGTAATTTGCCCATCTAGTTGAACTATATAGGTTTTTTCTTTATCAAATTTTGGATGTGAAATTTGGTGCTGTAGCTTGCCATCATCGGTAAGTAGCAGCAGACCTTCAGAATCTTTATCTAATCGACCTGCAGGATAGATGCCTTTAGTCTTAATATAATTAGCCAAGGTGTCACCTTCGCCACTAAATTGACACAACACGCCAAAAGGTTTGTTGAAGGCATAAAGCATTAATAAACAACCTTAGCTCTTGCAATAAAAGCTTCCAATTGGGAGTTAGCAATACTTGTAAAGATAGGGGCAATAGCCATGTCGACAATTTTTGAAGAAAAGCTAAAGGCTAGTGTTAGCTCTATTTTGCAAGCATTATCATTAAGTTGGGTAAATATCCAAGCACCACTTAGCTGCTTAAACATGCCTTCTTTTAAATTCATGTCAATGCGCTGATTAAGAGTTAGTGTATTAATGGTGGTAAAACTTTGATTAAATCCAGATTTATTAATCTCAACCGAGGCTGTAATTTGATCCTTAGTTTGCTTTAAAATGGAGGCATCTGAGCACCAGTTGAGAAATTTTGGATAATCATCAACTTGGTTGACCAATTGATACATTTGCTCAGCTGAATATGGCACAAGAGCACTTTTAGAGAGTTGATGCATGGCAAAATCCAAAAAACCTAAGGTTAGTTCAAATACGATTGTGCTCAATAAAAAAGCACGTCATGACTATTTTATCGAACAAACCTTAGAAGCTGGGGTTTCTTTAGAGGGTTGGGAGGTAAAAAGTCTAAGAGAAAACAAGGTTCAGATTAAAGAAAGCTATGTTATTTTAAAAAATAATGAAATGTTTCTATTTGGTGCGCATATTTCTGCATTGCAAAGTGCGTCAACTCATGTAAATACAGATCCAACAAGATCTAGAAAATTACTCCTTAATCGTATAGAAATTAACCGATTAAAAGAAAAAATTGAGCAGAAAGGCGCAACAGTTGTTCCTTTAAAAATGTATTGGAAGAAAGGCCGTGTTAAGCTAGAAATTGGCGTCGCTAAAGGAAAAAAAGACTATGA
>JAOJBP010000022.1 GCA_028228555.1 Candidatus Thioglobus sp.
CGGTTATATTTGCCCAAAAGAAATCGACTAAAAAGTTATTAGTTTTTGCCGATCCTGATATTTTATTAAGTCGTGCTAAATTACTAAACTTACCTTTAAAAATAGTTGAGTCTGAGCAAGCTTCAGCTAAGCATCAATTATGCGTTTACCCCATCAAAGTTAGTGGCTCAGTAAATGTTGGCGTTTTAAATACTGATAATGCTCAATATGTCCTAAATACTTTGGATAAAGCAACTGATTTTTGTTTGAATGAAAAATGCGAAGCATTAGTTACTGGCCCTATCCATAAGGGCGTTATTAATAGTGTCAATCCAGGTTTTACTGGGCATACTGAATATTTAGCCTCTTTAGCAGATACTGAAAAAACAGTTATGATGCTGGCAACACAAGGCTTACGTGTCGCGCTTGCAACTACCCATTTGCCACTTTCTCAAGTTGTTCAAAATATTAAAAAAGAGTCTCTTGAAAAAACTATTCGTATCATTCACAAGTCTTTAGAAAGCTACGGAATTAGCAATCCACGTATTGTTGTTTGTGGGCTTAACCCACATGCGGGTGAGGATGGCTGCCTGGGCATGGAAGAAATTGAAATCATCAACCCGCTTATTAATAAACTCAACCAACAAGGATTTAACCTTTTCGGCAGTGTACCTGCTGATACTGCATTTACAGTTGATGCGCTCAAAGGGATTGATTGTGTTTTAAGTATGTATCATGACCAGGGCCTTCCAGTGCTTAAGACCTTAGGCTTTAAAAAAGCAGTTAACATTACCTTGGGGTTGCCTTTTATTCGTACATCAGTTGACCACGGCACTGCTTTATCACTCGCCGGTACAGGTAATATTAGCCTAGGTAGTCTGCATACTGCATTAGAATACGCACAAGATTTTATTAACAAGAAAAATGCCTAAGCAACAATCTACAACTTCTACAAAACATAAAGCGCGTAAGCGTTTTGGTCAAAATTTTTTGACTGATCAGAAAGTTATAGATCAAATTGTCGCGACCATCGCCCCTAAGCGAGATGATAATTTACTTGAAATTGGCCCTGGACAAGGGGCTATGACTTTCCCACTGCTTGATCGAGTTGACGAGCTTAATGTCATTGAAATTGATCGAGATTTAATTGAAATTTTAAATAGATATGAAAAGCCTAATTTAGTCATTCATCAAGGTGATGCGCTTAATTTTGATCTTGATTTGTTCAATCCACCGATTAGAGTAGTTGGAAATCTACCTTATAACATTTCATCCCCTATTTTGTTTCACTTGCTCGAACATCGAGATAAAGTCATTGACATGACTTTTATGCTACAAAAAGAAGTGGTCGAAAGAATGTCGGCAGATCATGGCTCTAAAATTTATGGTCGTTTGAGTGTTATGATGCAAGCATTTTTTGACGTGGAGTTAATTTTTATTGTGCCGCCTGAGTCTTTTGATCCAGCGCCAAAAGTTGATTCTGCTATTGTTTATCTAACACCGCTCAAAACCTGCAAAGTGACTAATATAGATCTATTTGAAAAAATAGTAAAAGCCTCTTTTGCACACCGTAGAAAAACCCTTAGAAATTGTTTAAAGTTATTATTAACTCAAGAGCAAACTAGCATCGACCTTTCACAACGCGCTGAAATGTTAGATATTGATAATTTTATTACCCTAGCCCAAGATTATGAAAAACAGTATTCAAATTGACGTTCAAGTTAGCTTCATTAAAGAGCAATCAAGTGCAGCGATAAATCAGTACGCTTTCGCCTACACAATTACTATTACCAACAACGGTTCGCTCGGTGCTCAATTACTGACCCGACATTGGCGCATTCAAGATGAAACTAAACATATTGAGGATGTTATTGGTGAAGGTGTTATTGGCGAACAGCCTCATTTAATGCCGGGTGAATCTTATCAGTATTCATCGGGTTCAGTAATAAAAACAGCTACTGGAACTATGAAAGGTACTTATGGCATGGTGAATGATGAAGGTGAGCGGTTTGAAGCTAAAATTCCTGAGTTCATTTTAAGTGAGCCATACACGCTACATTAAATGTCTGATTACTTAATTGGCGATGTTCAAGGGTGTTACGATTCATTGCAACGCCTATTAAATCAAATTGAGTTCTCCCTAGATAAAGATCGAATATTTTTCCTAGGAGATGTGGTTAATCGTGGCAACAAATCTCTAGAAACTCTAGAATTTATCAAAGCACACTCCGACAATATCTCCATGGTCTTGGGTAATCATGATTTTCATTTATTGGCCTGCACTCTTGGAAAAACTATACTCAATAAAAAAGATACCTTTTCTGATATTATCAGTGCAAAGAATTCTACAAAACTACTAGAATTCTTATCTCAACAACCTTTATTGATTAGCGATGAAGATGTGTTAATGGTTCACGCAGGCATCCCTCCAAATTGGTCTAAAGAAATAGCGGTAACTCAATCAACCTTGGTTCAAAAGCATTTACAAGGTGAAAATTTAGGCCAATTTTTAACGCAAATGTATCATAACCAGCCAGATACTTGGAGTGATCATCTAAATGAGCTTGAACAGTGTCGATATACTATTAACGCCATGATGAGAATGAGATTTTGTAGGGCTAATGGTCAGTTAGAATTTGAACATAAAATGAATTTTGATCAAGCACCTGATGGTTATAAAGCTTGGTTTGAGCATGAAAATCGCTTACTAAAAGAAACAGATATTTTTTTTGGCCACTGGTCTACGCTAGCTAATGTAGAGCAAAAACATATATTTCCAATGGATCATGGTTGCGCCTGGGGTGGCCGTTTAAGCGCAATTAGGCGATCAGATAGGCAAATATTTTCTATAAACTGCTAGAGGGTTACTTGTCCTTCAAATACAAATTCAGCTGGCCCTGATAAAAATACATGCCCACCTTTTTGATATTCAACAGCTGCATCACCTCCAGTGAGATGTGCGTACACTTTTTCATCTAACAAACCCTTCTCAACGCCATAAACTACTGCTGCGCTCGCGCCACTTCCACAAGCCAATGTCTCGCCAGAGCCACGCTCATAAACTCGTAAATTGATTTCACCACGATTGACTATTTGCATAAAACCAATATTGGCTTGATTTGGTAAAGCCTTGTTAGCTTGTATTTTTGTTGCAATACTGGCGATATCGAGAACTGAGAGCTCCTCAACTATTAAAATACAATGAGGATTGCCCATAGATAACACGCCCATTTCATGACCCTCAATTGTGTATGTTGGTTGAATTTCAGATGCAATCAGTGGAATACTGTCAAGCTCAAAGCTAGGACTACTCATATCAACACGCACAGTGTTATCTGCATTAACATGCAAAGTGATCACACTTGAGTGGGTTTCTACAATGATCGGATTTCGCTTAGTTAAATTTTTGTGCGTTACGAAACGTGCAAAGCATCGGGCACCATTGCCACACTGTGCCACCTCAGATCCATCTGCATTATAAATAATATAGCGAAAATCAATACCTGGAGTGCTACTTGACTCTACAACGAGCAGTTGGTCAAAGCCAATACCGAAATGTCGATCAGACAAAATTTTAATTTTCTCAACACTAAAGTTTATATCACCATCGGTATTGTCAACCACCATAAAGTCGTTCCCAAGCCCGTGCATTTTTGTAAAATTTATTAACATAGGCTTTATTTTATCCACTTATAAAGCTAAAGGTTAATGAAAACGATAGTTCTGCTAAAATATTGCCTATATTTATCCACAAGGCAAATCATGATAACTCCTAGCAATATTACACTTAACAAAGACAAAAACCTTTTAACCCTTACTTTTGAGGGAACTGACTACCCATTAAGTGCTGAATTTTTGAGAGTTTATTCTCCTTCAGCAGAAGTAGTTGGTCATGGTCCTGGTCAGGAGACATTGCAACTTGATAAAGAAAATGTGAAGATTGACCGTATTGAGCCTACTGGAAACTATGCTATTATTTTGTTCTTTAATGATGGGCATGATACTGGCATTTATTCTTGGACTCATTTACATAAACTTGCTACAGATCAATCTGCCTTATGGTCAACTTATTTAAAACGACTTAAAGAGGCTGGACACTCTCATTCTCAACTGTAGTTCAAATGGGTTTTTTTACCGCCCTTTTGTCGTTCGCGTTAACGATTGGTATTTTAGTCACTGTCCATGAGTATGGTCATTATTGGGTTGCCAAAAAATTCAATGTCAAGATATTAAGATTTTCTGTTGGTTTTGGCAAGGTAATTAAATCTTTCAAACGCGGTGAAACTGAATTTACCCTTTGCGCCATTCCTTTGGGCGGCTACGTTAAAATGCTCGATGAAAATGAAGCGCAGGTTGCTGATAATGACAAGCATAGGGCTTTTAACAGGCAATCAGTTTACAAACGCTTTGCCATTGTCTTAGCAGGGCCAGTGGCCAATTTCTTATTGGCGATTCTACTTTATACACTTATATTTATCATTGGGGTTAATGGCATGAAACCGATTATTGGATCGGTTACTGATTCTGGTTTTTTTGACCAAGCTGGCTTGCAAGTAGGTGATGAACTGCTCAGTATTAACAATGCTCCAACGCCTAGTATTAGTGAATTTTCTAATCAATTTATTCAATCGAATGACACCCAGCCTTTAGTTATCCAGGCGCGCTCCAAGCTTTCAAATTTAAAGACCAGCACGCTTAACTTAACTGGTGATTTTTTAGCTAACCCTGAACAAGGCCTTGATCAATACTTAGGGTTTAAATTCTCCATCCCCAAGCTGCCAGCCATCATTGATCAGGTTGTGGTCAATTCTGCCGCCAGTAAAGCGGGCCTTCGATCCCAAGATGAAGTACTAAGTGCCAATGGCCAAAGTATTTCCACTTGGCAAGATTTTGTTATTGCTATCCAAGCTAAGCCTATTAAGCCTATTAAATTGCTTATTAAACGTAACACCAAAAATATAACACTTACATTAACACCAGAGTTAATCAATAACTCTCCTAAAGTTGGTGTTAGTGTTGCCATGCCTCAAGATTACTTGAAAGATTGGCAGGTGCTTATTCAAAAAGAACCAGTTGATGCTTTTTTGTCTGCCGGATCCAAGGTTTATCAATTGACGTTATTGAATCTAAAAATGATCAAAAAAATGATTATTGGTGAAGCTTCAATTGATCAAATCAGTGGCCCAGTTACTATTGCTAATTATGCTCAAAAAAGTGCAGAAATAGGACTAGTGCCTTTTTTATCTTTTTTAGCATTAATTAGTATTGGCCTTGGCTTGTTAAATCTATTGCCCATCCCCCTACTAGATGGGGGGCATTTATTCTTTTATATAGTTGAAATCATTAAAGGCTCTCCTGTCAATCAGTCTGTACAACAAGTTTTTGCAAAATTAGGACTATTTGTTATTTTGTCACTAACCTTTGTTGCTCTGTATAATGACTTGATACGTTTATCATAATTTTAAGAATTCTATGAAAAAATCACTCCTTAAAGTATTAGCTGCTGCAAGCATAGTTATAACCTCTGTTGCACTTGCTAAACCCATCAAAAGCATTGAAATACTGGGCTTAGACTCTATCTCAAGAGGAACGGTATTAAGCTATTTACCTGTTGAAACAGGTGATGAGTACAATAATCAGGTTTCTGGTCAAATTATTCGAGATTTATATAAAACCAACTTCTTTAAAGATATTGAAGTATCGCAAGAAGATGATATCTTAAAAATCAACCTTCAGGAAAATCCACATATTAAATATATGGATGTACTCAACTATTCAGACAAAGTTATTGATGAAGAAAGCTTAGCCAAAATTCTTAAAAATATGGACCTTTCTCAGGGTAATATTTTTAACAAACGCCAACTTGACAAGCTAATTGATCAA
>JAOJBP010000023.1 GCA_028228555.1 Candidatus Thioglobus sp.
AACAGAGATTTGATTTGTAGATTTTTTTAAGTTAGGAAATATAAATCAAATCTTCTGATTATCTTCTCCTCCCGGTAGCTTCTCTTTTGCCAGCCATATTGCCAGCATACAAAATGTAAACACAAGCACTGTTAAGGCAATCTCCCAGCCAACAATTTTTGGCTCAGAAATAGTCATCAATATTGCTGACACAAAGCCTAACAGCAAAGCGTTCATCCCTTCTTTTATGCTAGGTGAGAAAAGCAAGAAAAGCAAGTCAATACTAGCAGCCAAAGCCAAGGCAAAAGCTGCTGTCTTAAGTGGATGAATATGATTAATAAGACCTAGATTTGTTTTGCCTAATAATGCACCTAAGCTAATATCGAATAGAGCTAATACAATTACAAAAAAAGCCACTGTAGCAATAACTATTTCAGCAGATACTTTAATTTTAAGAGCGATGTTATTTATTTTATCCATAGTTTTTTGCATTGTTAATCAAGCATGCCTCTTATATAGTTCGTTGGACTGGTAAATGATTGGACGCCACGACTCATATCATTTCTCATAATATTCATATCTCGACTCATGATTACAATAGATGGCGCCATAAGCTCTATAGATGAACGCATACTGTCTAAATCTTCAGACATTAATTGGTACATATTATTAATGTTACTATCTAAATCCTTAACCGTTAATCTAAGTCCAATAAACTCATTCTTCATTGTGCTCATATCACCAGACATTGTGTAAATATTTTTAGATATGCCGTTTATATCCCTACGCAATACTTTTATATCACCACTCATTTGATTTATATTATGACTCATCTGGTTTATATTGCCTGCCATTGATGAAATTTCCCCTCTCATATAGCGCATAGAAAGCATCATATCGTACATTACATACATCAGCATACCTCCACCTACTAAAGCAGCAATTATCGCTAATATTTTTGATATCGAAATATTACTCTGCATATTCTCTCCTTAAGAGATTCCTTCAAAGTTCACAAAACCCTAAAGACTCTTTAAATATTCTAATAAACTTAACTTGTCTTTTTTGGATAAATTTACTCCGTACTCATGTCCTGAATTTAAATTTCCAGGCAGTTTTGTATCAATTAGAAGTGCATTTACACCAGTATTATTTTCAGAAAAACCAACCTTTACTGGATCAAATTTTGGTGAACCAGTTCTAAACCTATCGGGTCGATTATTTTGCGCTTCTAAAAGATCTGCAAGCGTTGGCACTGAGCCATTATGGAGAAATGGTCCGGTTACCCAAACACCATTAAGCGGTTTAGCGCGATATTGGGCTGTCTCCAAACTTTCTAAACATTTCGCATCTGCTTTAGAAAAGCCTGCTCCATTCTTGGCAATTAAATCGTACAAAGCAGATTTATTATTATCTCGCATTTTAAGTGTTGACGCTATTTGCTTTGGGGTAGCGTTAGCATTTTGCATGCGTTCTATCAGTCGTTTATCAGATTCTCTGGTCTCTATATTTGGATTAGACAGATAATCAGCAACTGTTTTTTCTGCAGAAGAGAAAAGACCCTTAAAAATATCAGCTAAAGAGTCTGTCAATTCACTTTTCTCTTCGCTCAAATCATTAATAATAACAGCTACACTCATATGATCAAGAATCTGATTGGCATAAGTCTCTTGGCATAAAGGTGTTCCAGCGATATAAAGAGAGTTTCTGCCTTCAAGTGGGCCCGTGGCCACAACGCGCGATGCATATGACATTGCCGTGCCTGGGTCAGTGCCTATTTCAGTTAATGCAGTATTATTAATTTGAATAGTATTTAAAACCCTACTCTTGCTAGAGTCAATTTCAACATGACATGAAGCGCAATGAGATTTATAAATTTTAGAACCCTTCTTAACTAAGCTGTCATTTAGTTTAGGTAAAAAACCCCTATTAGAAAGCTCTTTCCAAGAAGGTGAGCGAAGAGTTTTTAATTTATCTTCAATATCAATTAGGTTTGTCGTTTTAATGGAATTTTCATATCCAACATTAAGCTTAGAACTTATAGTTGAAACCTCCCCAAAAACTCCAAGAACTTGTCCAACATTTCTTGCAAGCACTCCAGCATGGTCATTTGGAACCACGCCAATATATTGAACAAAATCTAGATATGGTGTATCCCAAATATATGGATAACTAGCTGGCGCGTTAGCAGGGCGTGCATTGTCTGGCCTGCTTATCATTTTTGCAGTAACCTGATTAAGGATAACGTTCAACGCATCAGCTCGGCCTGGACCTGGTAATGTTTCTGCGTTATTGCGTTCATGCCAGTTTTGTTGTTTCTGAATAGCAGTCCTAAGGCGAGCTTTAACCTTAATAATATCGTGACCTAAGCGCTCAGAAAATCTAATAAGTTTGTCGGAGTCTTTATATGTAGCCTCCATACTTGCGAGAAGATTTTTCATAAATGACCATAAATCAAAATTAGATACACCTCCATCAACTAAAACCGTCTTGGAATCAATGACAACTTCTGACGTGTGACAAGCGGCGCAATTTATACCCAAATGACGTTCATTGCTATATAAACTATTGTCGATTGTCATTCCAATAGGCAGGGCATCTATATTACTATGAGATTTTTTCCATGGAATTAATCCAAAGTTTTTTAGGTGAGGATCACTTCTAAATAAATCTGTGCTATTTGTCTGCTCTAGTGCAAGAAACCAATCATATAAGATAATAGGCGAACCTTGCGGTGTAAAATAGAAAAATTCACGATCAGATTCATCCCATCCTTGATCTAGTGTCACTAAACTGGAGTTATTGTCAAAAAATGCAAAAAGTTGCTGTGTTGAAACTAAAAGCATTAACGCAATAGCTTGCAATAACTTACTTAAAAATTTCATAAATATTTTTTACTCACATTTGGGATCGACACGGTTAATTTCATAATTGCAATTAATTATCATTATTCATCGTTCGACGAACATCGCTTGTTTTCTCATAAACCATTCCGCGCATAGCGTTAATGACACCTAAAGGCTTATGATCTTCAATAGAATGCCAAGGGTTGTAACTAAGCCTTTCACACATAGCATTATTGTCTGCTGTATCAAAAGTTTGAGGAGGAATTATAATTTGAGCAATTGGCACAAATGGAAATTTATCTTCGTCCCAATTATCATAATTATTTAAATCAACACCAGAGAGCTCGCCTCTATCTTGCAACATAAACTCCATGCAAGCAGATTTATTTTTTAAAGTTTCTTGCATGGAGGCTCTTAAGAAATTCTTTCCAGGCGGCTTATCAGACTCTACTTGCATATTAGGCTTACATGAACGAACCGAGTATCTTACAACATGGGGATTAATGTCTATAGAGCCAAGCTGATAAGGAGTTACTGAGTAATACTGAGTAAACAAAGGGTTGTCTATATGTTGAGAAAGCATCTTAGCGGCTGTAATAGTTCCATTTAACCCAATATCAAATGGTATGTGCAAAAAATCTGAGATTTTTCCAGCATCAAATCGTTCAAAAAATTCTGCTGAACTTTTAGCATCATTTAAAAAAAATGAAGGATGAGAAAGTAAAACAAAATCCTGTGAATCTTTATAAATAGGATCTTGAATTAATTTAATGCCATTGACTCCAAATACCTTTATTGCCATCCCTCTAGTATCCCCATCATGATCATCACCAGAATCATTAGTAGAGCCATTGGAGAAGCGAATCAAGGCTTTATATGAGGCACCAGGTTTGAAAATTCCTTTAGCGAGAGTAGTGCTCTCTAAGGCATCATTAATTTTAAATTCACTCTTAACACATCCATTTGCTTTCGCATGAACATTTCTTCGCGCATATCCTTTAACATAATCAGAAAGAACTTTATCAGATAAAGTTTTAACTACTCGTTGTGTATCTTTTACTTCTTGTGGTTCTAATATATCACTAATTTGATAACGAGAACTATCTTGCGATGATAAAGTATCTAGAGCAATACTCTGTGTTGATAGATTTATAGTTAGTATAAAAAATAGTATCTGTGTTGTTTTATTCATTCGACTTACTCCTTATTTTTGGCAATAAGTTATTATGAATATATTTTCACTAATCTTATTAATAA
>JAOJBP010000024.1 GCA_028228555.1 Candidatus Thioglobus sp.
GTTTATTTTATGATACTATTAAAGGCGGAGACTTTAGAGCACGCGAGTCTAATGTTTATAGACTAGCCCAGCTTAGTAGTAATATTATTGATCAAGCTGTCGCACAAGGCGTGCCTTTTGCCAGAGAATACAGTGGTTATTTAGCTAATCGCTCATTTGGAGGCACTCAAGTTTCACGTACTTTTTATGCGCGTGGACAAACGGGTCAGCAACTTCTGCTCGGTGCTTATCAGGCGCATAGTCGCCAACTAGAAAACGATAATGTTACTCATCAGTCTAGATCAGAAATGTTAGAACTTATTATGGTTGATGATCAAGCACGTGGTGTTGTGGTTAGGGATTTAGTGAGCGGAGAAATTTCTGCACATACCGCAGATTGTGTTGTGTTGTGCACAGGTGGTTATAGCAATGTTTTCTATCTATCAACAAATGCTAAGGGTTGTAATACGTCAGCAACATGGCGCGCTTACAAGAAGGGTGCATACTTTGCCAACCCTAGTTTTACTCAAATTCATCCAACTTGCATTCCACCTACAGGTGAAAACCAATCTAAGCTTACTTTAATGAGTGAATCTTTGCGCAACGATGGACGCATTTGGGCACCTAAAAATACCGCTGATTGTACAAAAAATCCGGCTGATATCAAAGAAGAGGATAGAGATTATTTCTTGGAGAGAATGTACCCAGCATTTGCTAATCTAGCGCCAAGAGATGTGGCATCTCGCGCTGCTAAAGTTATTTGTGACAAAGGTCTTGGTGTTGGTAGTAAGATTCAAGGAAAGCGCTTAGGTGTTTACCTAGATTTCAGTGTTATCATTGAAAAATTAGGCCTAGATGCTGTAGCAGCAAAATATGGTAATTTATTTGACATGTATTCAAGCATTACTGGTGAAGATCCTTATCAAACACCTATGAAGATTTACCCAGCACCACACTACACCATGGGTGGATTGTGGGTAGATTACAATTTGATGACAACTGTAGAGGGTTTGTTTGCAGGTGGAGAGGCGAACTTCTCTGATCATGGTGCAAACCGATTGGGTGCTTCTGCATTAATGCAGGGTCTGGCAGATGGTTATTTTATTTTGCCAAAAACAGTTGCCAATTACTTGGCTAAAAATACATTGACTGAAGTTGATAATGATCACCCTCAAGTTGTTCAAAGTTTAAAGGCGGTTAAGGATCGTATTCAGAATCTCATGAATGCGCCACAACCAAAACATTCACCTGAGTATTTCCATCAGAAGCTAGGTGGTATATTATGGGATGCTTGTGGCATGTCTCGTGAAGCAGATAGATTAAAGCAAGCTATTGATGAAATTTCAGAATTAGAAGAACAATTCTGGCAAAACATTAAGGTCACAGGTGTTGATAATAATTTAAATCAAACTTTAGAGCGTGCCGGAAGAGTGGTTGATTTTATTGAATTAGGTAAGCTTATGTGCCAAGATGCTTTAATGCGAGAAGAGTCTTGTGGTGCCCATGCTAGAACAGAATATTTAACTGAAGGTGGCGAAGCTAAGAGAGATGATAGTGAATTCTCATTTGTGGGCGCTTGGGAGTTTATGTCTGAGCAGCCTAAGCTTCATAAAGAAGATCTTAATTATGAGTTTATTGAACCTACTGTGAGGAACTACAAATGAATTTTACCCTACATATTTGGCGACAAAAAAACATCAATATTGAAGGAGATTTTGTCACCTATAAAATTGATGATATTGATGAAGATACTTCTTTTTTAGAAATGCTGGATCAACTAAATGAGCAGCTTATTGCTAATAATGAAGACTGTATTGTCTTCGATTATGATTGCCGTGAAGGAATTTGTGGTTCCTGTTCATTGGTGATTAATGGCTACCCACATGGTGATAAAAATGCAACCACGACTTGTCAGTTATATATGCGTGACTATAAGCATCAAACTGAATTGTGGGTTGAGCCTTTTCGTGCTAAATCATTTCCAGTGATTAAAGATCTAACAGTTGATCGATCTGCATTTGATAGCATAATTCAATCAGGTGGATATATTTCTGTACATACGGGTGCTGCTCCAGATGCTAACGCGGTTTTGGTAGATAAGCCAAGTGCAGATGAAGCCTTTAATTCGGCAACTTGTATTGGTTGTGGCGCTTGTGTTGCAGTTTGTCCAAATGCATCAGCAACACTTTATGTTGCGGCTAAAATTACCCACTTGTCTTTATTGCCACAAGGCAAAATTGAAGAGAAAGCGCGAGCACAAAAAATGCTTAATCAAATGCAAAGTGAAGGTTTTGGAAGTTGCTCAAATCATCGACATTGTGAGCGCGTATGCCCTAAAGGCATTACAGTTTCTAATATTTCTAAGATGAATCAGGTTCTTGCTTGGTCGTAAAGATTACTCAAGCTTACTTTTTAATAAAATAAAATATAATAAAAATTATGATGACTAAAGAAGAATTACATCAAAAAGCTCTTGACTATCACCAAGGTGATCGTCCTGGAAAGTTGTTTGTTACATCCCATAAAGATTTGGCTACAAAAGAGGACCTAAGTTTGGCATATTCACCAGGTGTTGCTGCACCTTGTCTTGAAATTGCTAAAAATCCTGAACTGGTTAATAATTACACCATTAAAAACAACTTGGTTGCTGTTATTACAGATGGTTCTGCAGTATTAGGACTGGGCAATATTGGTCCATTGGCCTCGAAACCTGTGATGGAGGGTAAAGCAGTATTGTTTAAACATTTTGCTGATGTGGATGTGTTTGACATTGAAGTTGATACGCAAGATGTAGAGGAGTTTATTCAAACGGTTAAAAATATTGCACCAACTTTTGGTGGAATCAACCTGGAAGATATCTCTGCACCACGTTGTTTTGAAATCGAACAGCGCTTAATAGAAGAGTTGGATATCCCCGTTTTTCATGATGACCAACATGGCACGGCAATTATTATTGCAGCAGGACTTTTGAATTCGATTGAGATTCAGGGTAAGTCTATTGAAACTGTAAAGTTAGTTTGTCTAGGTGCAGGATCAGCAGGTATTGCAACACTAAACCTTTTGTGCGAATTGGGTTTGAAAAAAGAAAACATCCTATTGGTTGACCGAGAGGGTGTAATTTCAACAGATTTAGAGAATGTTAGCAAGGTCAAGGCACAGTATGCAGTTAAATCTGACAAAAAGACATTGGCAGACGCCATGCAAGATGCAGATATTTTTATTGGTGTAGCTGCTGCTAATTTAGTTTCCAAAGATATGATTAAGTCAATGGCAGATAAGCCAATTGTATTTGCTTTATCAAATCCTGATCCAGAAATTTCACCAACTGATGCAAACGCTGTTCGTGATGATTTAATCATGGCAACAGGACGTAGTGATTTTCCAAACCAGGTCAATAATGTACTTTGCTTTCCATTCATTTTCAGAGGTGCACTAGATGCAAAGGCGAGTGAAATTAATATTGAAATGAAAGTTGCAGCAGTACATGCTTTAAAAGAGTTAGCGAAATTAGAAGTGCCTAAAGATGTTCTAGCTGCCTATAATATTGATTCTCTAAGTTTTGGAAAAGACTATATCATCCCTACACCCTTTGACAAAAGACTAATTGATATCATGCCAAAAGCCGTTTATGATGCTGCTATTGCCAGTGGCGTTTCTAGAATTTAAAAAAACACGTAAAAACTTCAAATTAACGCTTGCAAAGGCTTAGCGTCTATGGGATAATTTTGGATTGTTTGGAGAGATTTACGAGTGGTTAAAGTATGCGGATTGTAAATCCGTCGCCCCTGGCTTCGAAGGTTCGAATCCTTCTCTCTCCACCATAAACAAAAAGAATTTGCGGGTATCGTATATTGGTATTACCTTGGCCTTCCAAGCCAATGAGACGAGTTCGATTCTCGTTACCCGCTCCAAGTGGGGGAATGTGCTCACCTAGCTCAGTCGGTAGAGCACTTCCTTGGTAAGGAAGAGGTCGGCGGTTCAAATCCGCT
>JAOJBP010000025.1 GCA_028228555.1 Candidatus Thioglobus sp.
TATTGCAACTGCTTCAGGTAATCTTCCATTATGGGGTTGGGTTGGCGTTGTTTTAATAGCCACGGCATTAGTTAATTTTTGCCTTCTTTATAAGATTATTGGTGTTAACACCAGCGGCGATAAGTAAAGTCAAACCCTAAAAATTAATATAAAAAAAGCCCGGTTTTATCGGGCTTTTTTTTAGTATATATTTTGGCAGGTTATTAAAATTAATTAATTAATACAACTCCGCTAAACTGTTGGTAAATTTTGACCAAGAATCATTATCAGCTTCTGGATTGTACCTTAAATTCCCAAAATTAAATTTTTTGCCTAAATCTGTTGCTTCAGGGTTGGTAAACGCATGAACTGTATCTGGATAATTAACAACTGTCAAATCAGCTTTCGCGTTAGTCATTTCACTCATAAAATCTTGAACATGTTTAAGCTTAATTGATTGATCATCTGCACCATTAAAAACCATGACTTTAGTCCCTAAAAGGCTGCCTGATTTAGCAGGACTTTTGGTTTTTAAACCACCATGAAAAACACCTGCAAGGTCAAGTTCAACACCTCGTCTAAGCATATCAAGAACAATACCCCCACCAAAACAATAGCCCAATGCTGATATTTGAGAAGGATTGACGGTATTATGATTTTTTAAAACATTCATGCCTGCTTCAAATCTAGCTTGAGCAACATCCATATTTTGTTTAGCTTCCATCGCAAAACTCTTTGCATCTTTTGGATGATCAGCGGTTTTTCCATCACCATACATATCAAGAGAAATGGCTGTATAGCCTAATTCAGCAAGCATTTTAGCTCTATCTCTAGTGTAGTCGGTATGCCCCCACCATTCATGAACAATAATAACACCAGGGCGCTTTCCCGAAATTGAGTCATCATAAGCAATAAAGCCTTTCATGTTAATCGAGTCATTTTTATAAGATACTTCTTCAGTTTTTAAGGCCGCATTTGAGGTAAGAGAAAATAAAGAAAGGGATACAAGTAAAAGTTTAAAATATTTCATAATAGTTTCCTTTAAAATTATGATTTTATAATAGACTTCTTTTGATGGGCAATGTTTTTTTTTGCAATTATTTTCAACAAAAAAAACCTTCAGGTGCAAGTAGTTTTAAACTGACTAGGCGTTATTCTAGAAGTCATTAGCAATATAAGTATTACTTATGGGCAGTTACTAATATTAAAAATATAATGCACAAGTTGTGACATTATTTAAAATAATTTGATAAACAATATTTTTCTAAACATAAGAACAATAATAATAAAATATTATGATTTTATAAATAAATATTATTGTTAATATTAGAAAACATATTGTATGATTGCTAAACATTTTGAAATTACATTAATTTTTTTAAAGAAGGAGGCTGTATGGCCAAGAAATATGAAGCGGGTGTAAAGGACTACCGCGAAACTTACTGGCAACCAGATTATGTCCCATTAGATTCGGACTTATTGGCTTGTTTTAAGATCACACCACAACCAGGTATTGATCGTGAAGAAGCTGCTGCTGCGGTTGCTGCTGAATCATCAACTGGTACATGGACAACGGTTTGGACTGACTTATTAACAGACATGGACTATTACCGTGGCCGTTGTTACCGTATTGAAGATGTTCCAGGAGATGATAGTTGTTACTACGCATTCATCGCATATCCAATTGACTTATTTGAAGAAGGTTCTATTGTGAACGTATTAACTTCATTAGTTGGTAATGTATTTGGTTTCAAGGCAGTACGTGCACTTCGTTTAGAAGATATTAGATTCTCACTTGCTTATGTTAAGACATGTAATGGTCCTCCACATGGTATCCAGGTAGAGCGTGATAAGATGAACAAATATGGTCGTCCAATGTTGGGTTGTACAATTAAACCAAAACTTGGTTTATCAGCTAAGAACTATGGTCGTGCAGTATATGAATGTTTACGCGGTGGTTTAGACTTTACTAAGGATGATGAAAATGTGAACTCTCAGCCGTTTATGCGCTGGCGCGATCGTTTCTTATTCTGTCAAGATGCTATTGAAACTTCGGAAGTAGAGACAGGTGAGCGTAAAGGTCACTATTTAAACGTTACAGCAGCATCTCCAGAGGAAATGTATGAGCGTGCTGAATTTGCAAAAGAAATTGGTTCTCCAATTATTATGCATGACTTCTTTACTGGTGGCTTCTGTGCAAATACAGGTCTAGCTCGCTGGTGTGCAAAGAATGGTGTATTACTTCATATTCACCGTGCAATGCATGCTGTAGTTGATCGTAATCCACATCATGGTATCCATTTCCGAGTCTTAGCTAAGACATTACGTTTATCAGGTGGTGACCATATGCACTCAGGTACCGTTGTTGGTAAACTAGAGGGTGATCGTGAAGCAACATTAGGTTGGATTGATCTAATGCGCGAATCATTTATTCCAGAAGATCGTAGTCGTGGTATTTTCTTTGACCAAGACTTTGGTTCAATGCCTGGCACAATGCCGGTAGCATCTGGTGGTATTCACGTATGGCACATGCCAGCATTAGTTGCTATTTTTGGTGATGACTCAGTACTACAGTTTGGTGGTGGTACATTAGGACACCCATGGGGTAATGCGGCCGGTGCTCATGCAAACCGTGTTGCACTAGAAGCTTGTGTTGATGCACGTAACCGTGGTATTGATGTAGAGCGTGAAGGTAAAGCTGTAATGGAAGCTGCTGCTGCACATAGTCCAGAACTTAAAATTGCTATGGAAACATGGAAAGAAATTAAGTTTGAATTTGATACAGTTGATAAACTAGACGGCGCTAACCGTTAATTGGTTTAATATAAAAAAGAGGAATTATTATGAGTGATATGCAAGATTATAAATCTGAACCTAAGTTTGAAACTTTTTCATACTTACCACAGATGACACCTGATCAAACAAGACAACACATTCAGTTCATCATTAACAATGGATGGAATCCAGCAATTGAGCATGTAGAGCCATCACGTTCTATGACTTATTACTGGTATATGTGGAAGTTACCAATGTTTGGTGAGCAATCAGTTGACGTAGTTATAGCAGAGCTAGAAGCTTGTCATAGAGAATATCCTAACCATCACGTTCGTTTACTTGGTTATGATAATTATTCACAAA
>JAOJBP010000026.1 GCA_028228555.1 Candidatus Thioglobus sp.
CTAGCATATGCCCATTGATAATCCCAAGTATCCATTTTATTAATTATGATACTTTTGTAAATTATATCTTGTCTAATTTTTCCAAGCTTTTCACCAAAAATATTGACAAAATTATTACTTTCAATAAAATTTTCAATATCACTCATTTCTATGTCATAGTGTTTCCAGGCTCGTCCCCAACTTGCCCAACCCCAAATACCGCCAAGATTAGAAAAAAAATAATCATTCGTTTCTTCTTTCCAGCTATTTTGTTTGTTGTACCCGCTAATAAGGAATATTCTCATATCATTCTTATACCTCTCCAATAACTCTTCACAATACCAAAAAAAACTTTGGCTTGGCAAGCAATCATCCTCAAGAATAATTCCCATCTCTTCATTTTCAAAAAACCAATCTATCGCTCCACTTACAGCCATCTTACAACCCAAGTTGCGTTCCCGAAACATGGTTTTAACTTCACATTCCCAATCAACATTTTGCATTATATAGTTGCGTACGGCCTGGACTGTATCTGCCTCACCTTCTTTATTGGCACGTGCACCATCGGCAGCGACATAAAGACGTGGCGGTTTTGCTTGGCGGATGGCTTCAAAAACTTGCCTGGTTGTGTCTAATCGATTAAACACTAAAAACAATACTGCTGTGTTTAATGCGTGTGGGGGGATAAATGCTGTAGCTTCACTCATACTTTACCCCAGTTACTTATCCTTAACATTTCAATATAGTCTGCGAGAGTACACTTTGGAGACCAACCAAGTGCTTTGGTTTTATCGGTCATGACATCAGCTGTCATACGATTACCTTTACGTTCAGGGAGCATGTTAATTTCGCCGCCAAACAGTTCGGCAACCTCTAATACTGTAAAAGCTTCAGAGCTTCCTATGCCAAACTCATCACCATAACCATTTTCACCCACTAACACTAAGCCATCGATAATATCATCAATATGTGTAAAGTTGCGTTTTTGAGTACCTGGACTGACAATAGTGAGCCTTTCTTTATTTTTCATTTTTTCCTTAAATAAGGCGATTAAAGTGGCGTATCTTCCTGTTTGTATTTCCCTCTCACCGTAAACATTGTAGAAATAAGTAATGGCATATGGCACATTGAACCAATCTCCGTAATTCATCACGAGTTCGGTATTGGTAGCTTTTGTCCAAGCATAAGGTGATGCACTTCTTCCAAGTCCGCCATCACCAAATTTAGTACTACTGCCAGCATAAAGTATTTTACAGCCTGCTTTGCGTACAAACTGCAATACAGCAAATATGCCATCTTTGTTATAACGCCACACTTTTTTAATATCGTCAAAACTTTGTTCAACCCGAGAATACTCACCCAAATGGTAAACCATATCCGGCACAAAATTAACAAGCGAGGCGATATTCGAAGTGTCTCCTTTTATATAAATGACATTCGGGACATGATTGGCTTCGCTACCTGTGAAATAGTTATCAAGCGAATAGACTTTATTATTTACATCCTTGGCAAGGCGCTCACAAAGATGACTACCCACAAAACCAGCACCACCTGTGACTAATATTTTATTTTGACTCATACTTAATCCTTTCCAAATAAATCACGGGTATAAATTTTTCCAGCTTCACCAACAATTTCATCAGTTACACGGGTTGGCAACAATGACATTCGCTAGGCGTTTAAACTCAGCCAGATCTCTAACAACTTTTGAATTATAAAAAATCTCATCTTTTAAAGCTGATTTATGCACAATCATTTCAATACCTTAAACACACTGAGATGGAAAAGGCGCAAGCTCCAGATTACTCATCCACAACTACTGGCATTTAATATTCCACTTCAATCACTTCAGCCCAATCAGGTTGAATATCAATATGTGACTCCACTTGACTTTTCCATCCATACCAATACTTTGGAAAAATAACCCTTTTTCTATTTTTCATCATGTAAGCACCCCACCAAGAAAAACTACTGTTTGAAACTATTCCGTATTCGCATAAGCTCATAATTGCCAAATCTGTAGCCATACTATTTTTTGATACTATTTTATTTTGTATATTTTCAAAGCAACATTCTACAAAAGAAGCGT
>JAOJBP010000027.1 GCA_028228555.1 Candidatus Thioglobus sp.
AAGGCGCACTTGCGAAAGCTATAGAAACCCTTAGAGGAGGACAAAACGTGAACGAACAAAATGCAGAAACACAACGAGATGCTCTAAACAAATACACCACTGACTTAACCCAAATGGCCATTGATGGTAAGCTTGATCCAGTCATTGGTCGTGATGGGGAAATTCGTCGTGCAATCCAAGTATTGCAGCGACGTACCAAAAACAATCCTGTTCTTATTGGTGAGCCTGGTGTCGGTAAAACTGCCATTGCTGAAGGCTTGGCACAACGAATTATTAATAATGAAGTACCTGAGGGTGTCAAAGGCAAGCGTTTATTGTCACTCGATATGGCATCCTTGGTTGCAGGCGCAAAATACAAGGGTGAATTCGAAGAAAGAATGAAAGCTGTATTAAAAGATCTAGAAGCAGAGCAAGGTCAGGTGATTTTATTTATCGATGAATTGCACACTATGATGGGTGCGGGAAAAGGTGAAGGATCTATGGATGCTGGAAACATGCTTAAACCAGCACTAGCTCGTGGCGATCTTCATTGTATGGGTGCAACCACTCTCAATGAATATCGCGAATACATTGAAAAAGACTCTGCGATGGAGCGACGCTTTCAAAAAGTATTAGTCGATGAACCAACGCAAGAAGACACAATTGCCATCTTGCGTGGATTAAAAGAAAAGTACGAAGTGCATCATGGTGTCGAGATTACTGATCCCGCTATCATTGCAGCAGTTACCTATTCAACCAGATACATCACTGACAGACAACTGCCGGATAAAGCCATTGATTTAATCGATGAAGCTGCTTCACAAATTCGTATGGAAATTGATTCAAAACCAGAGTCAATGGACAAACTTGATCGAAAGTTAGTGCAGCTTAAGATCGAGCGTATGGCCCTTAAAAAAGAAAAAGATAAAGCTTCTAAAGAGTCTTAAAGAACTAGAGTCAGTCATTAAAAGCTTAGAAAAAGAATATGCAGATTTTGATGAAATTTGGAAAAAAGAGAAATTAGTCGTCCAAGGCGCGCAACACTTAAAAGAAGAGCTAGAGCAAGCTAAATTAGATTTAGAGAGTGCACATCGTAACAACGATCTAGCCAAGATGAGTGAACTTCAGTACGGCGTTATTCCAGAGCTAGAGCAAAAAATAACCCAAGCAGAAAATGCGGATACTGTAGAAATGACGCTACTTAGAAACAAAGTGACCGAGGATGAAATTGCTCATATTGTCGCTCGATGGACTGGCATTCCTGTGGATAAAATGATGGAAGGTGAAAAAGACAAACTTCTACAAATGGAAAGCATTATTCACAAACGAATGGTGGGCCAAGATAAAGCCGTTAAAGTTATTTCTGATGCAGTTCGTCGTTCTCGCGCTGGGTTGTCAGACCCTAATCGTCCTGATGGTTCATTCATGTTTATGGGCCCTACAGGTGTTGGTAAAACAGAGCTAACCAAAGCTTTGGCTGACTTCTTGTTTGATACTGAGCAGGCTATTGTTCGCGTGGATATGAGTGAATTTATGGAAAAACACTCAGTCTCACGCTTAATTGGTGCACCTCCAGGCTATGTAGGATATGAGCAAGGTGGCGTTTTAACGGAAGCCGTTCGTCGCAAGCCCTATTCAATTGTCTTACTCGATGAAGTTGAAAAAGCGCATCCTGATGTGTTTAATATTCTATTGCAAGTGCTGGATGATGGCCGCTTAACCGATGGGCAAGGACGTACGGTTGATTTTAAAAATACCGTTATTGTGATGACTTCAAACCTGGGCTCGCATCTTATCCAAGACAATCCAGGTAAGGATATGTCAGCTGAACTAACTAAGTTAGTGGGTGAGCATTTTCGCCCTGAGTTTGTTAATCGTATTGATGAAATTGTTACTTTTGATACGCTTGGAAAAGATCAGATTAAAGGCATTGCAACCCTACAAATTGAAATTTTATCTTCACGCTTAGCTGATCTTAACTTAAAACTTGAATTAAGTGAAAAAGCGATAGAAATGATTGTTGATCAAGGATATGATCCAGTGTTTGGTGCAAGACCACTAA